>JANNVF010000292.1:0-2863 GCA_031414315.1 Hyphomonadaceae bacterium
GGTGATGGTGTACTGCGATACCGTCTGCGCGCGGGTCAGGTTGCGCACCTTCAGCGTGTCACTGAACGTGTGCTCCAGCACGCCGGTGACGTAGTCGACCTCGATCTCCTGCGTGTCGAGGTTTTCATAACCGTAGTAGCCGCTGCGATCGTACCCGACGAGCGGGCCGCTGGAGAACGCATTCAGTGCATACGGCACGCCATACTGCGGCGTGTTTTCCTCGCTCTGGTGGAAATACGAGAGCGTGAACTGCGTGTCGCCGTCGAGACCGAACTTGACCGAGGGGGCAAAACCGAAACGCTGGAACTGCTCCACGTCGCGCTGCGGCACGTCGTTCTGGTGCATCATCACGTTGATGCGCAACGCCACGCCGTTGACGACTTCCTGATCGGTGTCGAGCGTCAGGCGTCCATACGCGTCCGTGCCGGCGCCGACGCTAAACGCCGAGCGCCCCGCGCCCGTCGGCGCCTTGGACACGAGATTTATGTTGCCCGCGATGGAGCCCGCGCCGTTGTAGACCGAGCTTGCCCCGTTCGAGAGCGAGATCTGGTCGAGGTTGAACGGATCCGAGCGGTTGTACTGCGCGCTGTCGCGCACGCCATCGATGGTGACGTCGTTGCTGGCCGAAAACCCGCGCAGGTTGATGCTGTCGCCGTAGCCGCCGCCGCCCTCGCCCGCGCCGAATGTGATGCCCGGCAGCGTCTGCAGCACGTCGCGCAGATTCAGGAGGTTCTGCTGCTCGATCACTTCGCGCGGCACGACCGTGATGGTCTGCGGCGTATCGAGCAGCGGCGCGACGTACTTGGGGCCTTCGCGGTCGAGCCGGTCGGCCTGCACGGTGACCGTGTCCGAGCTCGTCGTCGCCAGCGCCTGCGCCTGAACCGTGCCCTGCGCGTGCGCCTCTGCGCCCATCGCCAGCGTCGACACGCCCAGCAACGCCGCAAGGTGGAGCGCGCTTTTCGCCGACGATGTGATCCCGCTGTTTTTCATCAACTTTCCCGCAGTCCCGCACCATCAACGCTAATGCGAGGCGTTCTTAACAAGGGCATTTCTTTGTTGCAAACGATTCTTAGTTGCTCGTGTGACTCTTTTCAGCGCCGCGCCGCAGAGCTCTCCGCGCCGCCCGACGCCGCAGCCACATGACGATGCCGGTCACGCCGAGCAGCGCCGGCGCGACGCCGCCAAGAAACACCAGCACCCGCCACACCGGATGTTGATCGATCCCGTCGTGCACACGGCGCATCAGCAACGGCATCCCGTCACCGGCCGCGCGCGATCCACGGCGGACGCTCTCCCCCGTCGCGTCATCCACCACAACCTGAATGGGTTTCGCCGAGCCCGGTACGCGCAGCTCCGCGCGCCAGACGACCGGCGCCTTGCCGCGCCCTTTTGAGGGAACAGACAAACCCAACAGCCGGCCTTCCGGCGCGGTCGCGCGCGCGGCGCTTGCGGCGAGGTCGATATCGGTATGCGGACGCGCGACGGGATTGCCGCCGCGCGGCTCCGGCGCCGACATCGGCACGAACGTCTGCGTCAGCGATCGCGCGCTTTGCGGAAACGAGATGTAGATTCCCGTCGCCGACAGGATGGCGAGCGGGATGGCGAGCCAGAACCCCATCAGGTGATGCAGATTGTACGTGGTGCGCGGTCCGCGCTGCCAGCGCAGCGCCTTCCACAACGCGCCGCCGCGCGGCCACCACAGCCACAGTCCGGTGAGCGATGAGATGAGCATGCCCCATCCCAACCAGCCCACCACCTTGCGGCCGATGTCGGGGATCAGCAGCGAGCCGTGCACCTGGTGCATGAGGCCGAAGAAACCGGCGCGGGTGTTGGCGATCTCGATAACGCGCGCGCTCGCGGGATCCATGAACACCGAGCGCGTTTCCGGACGCGCGCCCGGTTGGGGACGTCCCTTGGCGCGCGCCTGCGCGATCAGCGGATCGCCCGTGTCGCGCGGAAATCTGAGACCTGTGATCTGGTAGCGCGCGCCGAGCGCGTCGGCGGCGGCGGCGCCGTACAGGGATGGCGCCAGCTCAGGCCCCGCAGACACTGCGTAGCGGTGCGGGTGCACGACCCGCTCCAGCTCGTCATGGTAGACCAGCACCGCGCCGGACAGGCCGAGCACGACGACCGGGACGAACAGCCCCACGCCCAGCCACAGGTGCACGTCGAGCCAAAACCGTCTGAGCCGCGCCAATACGTTCATTCCTGTCTCCGCCCCGATGGCCGCCGTCCAGCGGGGAGCGCTAGTGCATCTGCAAATCAATCTCAAGTGTCGCGCTTGACGACGCGATTTTCAGTATATAACTCTGTGGTTATGCAACCGATGAGTTATGCAATACCGACTACCGGCCACCTGGATGCGACGTTCGCGGCGCTGGCCGACCCCACCCGCCGGGCGATCCTCGCGCGGCTCGCCACGGGCGAAGCGTCTGTGACGGAGCTGGCGGCGCCCTTCGCCATGAGCCAGCCGGCGATCTCCAAACACCTGAAGGTGCTCGAACGCGCCGGCCTCGTCTCGCGCGGCCGCGACGCCCAACGCCGCCCGGTGCGCCTTGAGCCCAAGCCGCTCGCGGAAGCCACCGACTGGCTGGAGCGCTACCGCGATGCCTGGGAAGCTAACTTCGCGCGCCTCGACGCCCTGCTCGATCAACTCAAGACCGAACAAAACAAGGAGTAGTCGCATGCCGAAGATCACGCCGTTTCTCTGGTTCGACGATCGCCTCGAGGAAGCGGTCAATCTCTACGCCGCGGTGTTCAGGGATGCGAAGATCACCTCGCGCTCGCCCGGCCCGAACGGCGCTGTGATGTCGATGACGTTCGTGCTGGAGGGCCAGGAGTTCATGGCGCTGAACGGCGGGCC
>JANNVF010000293.1:0-27048 GCA_031414315.1 Hyphomonadaceae bacterium
TTCGAGAGCTTCGACGTGGTGGTGCAGTTTCTTCGGCAGGCGGCGGCCGATCCGAACGTGGTGGCGATTAAGCAGACACTCTACCGCACGTCGAAGAACTCGCCGATCGTGGCTGCGCTGATCGAGGCGGCAGAGGCGGGCAAGAACGTTACCGCGCTGGTCGAGATCAAGGCGCGGTTCGACGAAGAGAACAACCTGAAGTGGGCCCAGGATCTGGAGCGCGCCGGCGCCTCGGTGGTGTACGGATTCATCGACTACAAGACGCACGCCAAGGTCAGCCTCGTGGTCCGGCGCGAGGCTGAGGGCCTGCGCACCTACGCGCACTACGGCACCGGCAACTACCACCCGATTAACGCACGCATCTACACCGACCTCTCGCTCTTTACTGCAGACCCGGCGTTCGGGCGTGATGCGGGACGGTTGTTCAACTTCGTGACCGGCTACGCTAAGCCCGCAGTGCTTGAGAAGATCGCGATTTCGCCGATCACACTGAAGGAAACCGTGCTTGAACTGATCGCTGCGGAAATCGCGCACGTGAAGGCGGGACGCCCGGGGACGATCTGGGCCAAGCTCAACTCACTCGTCGATCCCACCGTCATCGACGCGCTCTACGAAGCAAGCCAGGCCGGCGTGAAGATCGAGCTGGTGGTGCGCGGCATCTGCTGCCTGCGTCCGGGCGTGCCGGGGTTGTCGGAGAATATTCGGGTCAAGTCGATTGTCGGCCGGTTCCTTGAGCACGCACGCATCGTGTGTTTCGGCAACGGCGAGACGTTGCCCAATCCGAACGCGAAACTGTTCATCTCCTCCGCCGACTGGATGAACCGCAATCTGGACCGGCGTGTGGAAGTGCTGTGCCCGATCGAGAACGCCACGGTGCACCAGCAGGTGCTCGACCAGATCCTGGTCGCCAACATCAATGACGAGGCGCAGAGCTGGTACATGGGGCCTGACGGCTCCTACACGCGCGCCGAGACCGCCGGACTCAAGGATCCGTTCTCCGCGCACCTCTACTTCATGCGCAATCCGTCGCTGTCGGGACGCGGGCGCGCGCTGAAGGGCGATCTGCCGCCGGCATTCGACCATGTCGGGCCGCGCGCCTTGAAGCGCGCGAAGTAGGCCGCGCAAAGGGCAGGGGCGTCGCCACGGGCGCGCAGGTGCGCTAACCTCCGGCGCTTATGCTGGATGAGGCCCGGGTGCACGAAGCCGCTGTCATCGACGTCGGATCGAACTCCGTGCGTCTCGTGGCCTATCGCCTCGACGGGCGTGCGCTGACGCCGTTCCTCAACGAAAAGGTGATGGCGGGCCTCGGCCGCAACCTCGGCGCCACCGGGCGGCTGTCGCCGGAGGGCATCGAGGCCGCCATGCGCACGTTGCGACGGTTTCGCATGTTGATCGACGGCCTGGGTATCACCGACGTGTTCGCTGTCGCAACGGCGGCGGTGCGCGATTCCGAGGACGGCGCGGCGTTCGCTGCACAGGTGCGCGCCGAAACCGGCATCGCCCTGAAGATCGTCGACGGCGCCGAGGAGGCGCGGCTTTCGGCGCTCGGCGTGCTGGCGGGTGCGCCGGAAGCGACCGGCGTGGTGGGTGATCTCGGCGGATCAAGTCTTGAACTCGTCGAGGTGAGTCCGGAGGGGCCCGCGCGCGGGGAAACATGGCCGCTGGGGCCGCTGTCGCTGATGGATTCGCTGACGTTCGACGACCAGCGCATCGCCGCGACCGCCGACGCGAGCTTCGCGCGGTCCGCCGTGTTGAAGAGCGCCAAGCGCAAGGGTGATTTCTACGCCGTCGGCGGCGCCTGGCGCGCGCTCGGCCGCATCGACCAGTCGCTGCGCCGCCACCCACTGCGCGTGCTGCACCATCACGAGATGTCGCGGACCGACATGTTGCGCGTGTCCGACATCGTGCGCCGGCAAAGCCGCAAGTCGCTAGAGAAGTTCGAGGAGGCCGCCGCCAAGCGCGCCGACACATTGCCGTACGCCGCGATCGTGCTGGAGCGGGTGATGGCGTGGGGCGACTTCGATCGCGTGATCCTGTCGTCCTATGGGTTGCGCGAAGGCCTGCTCGTCGAACATCTTTCAAAGGAGCTTCGCGCCGAGCACCCGCTGGTCGCTGGCGCGGAGGCATTCGGCGCCACCACAGTGCGCGGGCGCGCGTTCGGGCGCGCCTTAGGCGCCTGGATTGAAGCCGCGCTGGTCGGACAACCCCACGCGTTCGACGCGGTGCGTGATCCGATCCTGCGTGCAGCGGCCGCGCGCCTCGCCGATCTCGGCGGCGCCCTGCATCCCGATCACCGCGGGGAGATCATGTTCGATCTTGTTTTGCGCGCGCCGTTCGCTGGCATTTCACATCCCGAGCGCGCGTTCCTCGCGGCGGCGGTTCACCATCGCCACACCCGCAGCGCGCCGGAAAGTGAGGCGGCCTACGAACGTCTCCTGAGTGACGAACAGCGCAAAGCGGCGGCAGCATTGGGAGCGGTGCTGCGACTCGGCGCCGATCTCAGCGGACGCTCCGAGCAGATCCTCGAAGCGTTCACCCTGACGATCACCCGCGAACGCGCAACGCTCGCCACGGACGCCAGGCATGCCCACTTGCTGACCGATCAGGTGATCAAACGGCTGGAGCCGGTCGGCGTGACGCTGGGCGTCACCACGCGGATCGTCACGGCCTAGAGAGTTTTCAGGCGAATCGGGCGCCGGTCCGTCGAAGGAAATGCGGCCAATCAGGAATATGGAGCTTCGATCAGATTCAATTGGATCGAGGTTCAATATTGAGCGGCGCCCTTGTATTCGCAGCGTAACGCGCCTAGATCAGCGACATCGAGTTCTCGGCCGACGACGTGACCTGGCCCCGGAAGCGGGCCCTTGCTGCTAATCCTCCAAAAAATTCGATAGATTCGACGGGCCGCACTTGCGCGCCCGCGCAACGACGTAAGGAATATCCCATGACGACGGGAACAGTAAAATGGTTCAACCCTGACAAGGGCTTCGGCTTCATCCAACCTGACAACGGCGGCAAGGACGTTTTCGTCCACGCAAGCGCGCTCGAAAGCGCCGGCATGCGCACGCTCGCTGAAGGTCAGAAGGTCCAGTTTGACGAAGCGGCCGATGGCCGCTCGGGCAAGATGGCCGCGACCAACCTGCGCGCTGTCTAAGCAAGACGCGTTCAGCTGAACTGAACAGAGGCCCTCGCGCAGCACTGCGCGGGGGCCTTTTGTTTGTGCGCTATGCGGTTCGCTTCAGCAGTCCTTGACCGCCACTTTCCCGCGCTCAAGTGACAGCGAAATGCGTCCGTGCTTGAGCGCTAGCGCGCGTTCGCCGAACACTTCGCGCCGCCAACCGGAGAGCGCGCGGCAGTTGGCGTCGTCATTGGCCGCGATGTGTTCGAGGTCGGTGACCGATGCGATGAGACGCGCCGCAACGCCGTGATGATCGGCGGAATGACGCAGCAGCACCTTCAGCAACTCCACCGTCGCGCCGCCAGGCGGCGGGCCGGGGGTGCGATCGATCTCCGGCGCATACGCTGCGGGATCGATAAGCGCCGCCTCCAGCGCGGCGACCAGTTCCTGGCCCATCCGTGAGTTGCCAAACCCCTTGGGCACCGCGCGCAAGCGCTCGAACGCAGCGGCGTTGCGCGGGCGCTGTTCGGCGATTTCGTAGAGCGCGTCGTCCTTCAGGATGCGACCGCGCGGTACGTCACGCGACTGCGCCTGCCGTTCGCGCCACGCGGCGGCGGCGCGCAGCGCGGCCAGATACTCCGGCGTCGTGCGGCGAAACTTGAGCCGGCTCCATGCATTCTCCGGCTCGGTATCGTAGATGCCGGGATCGGTAAGCGCGGCGTGCTCTTCTTCCACCCATTTCCGGCGACCGCCCGCATCGAGCTGCTCCAGCATCATCGGGTAGAGGTCGCGCAGGTGCGTCACATCGGCGAGCGCGTATTCCAGCTGGTCCTTGGAGAGCGGCCGGCGGCTCCAGTCGGTGAAGCGGTGAGACTTGTCGACCCGGCGCTTGAGGAACGACTGCACCAGCGCGTCGTAGGCCACAGAATCGCCGAGCCCGCAGGCCATCGCGCCGATCTGGCTGTCGAAGATCGGGGCGGGCATGGCGCCAGCCAGCTTGAAGAAGATCTCAAGGTCCTGCCGCGCGGCGTGGAAGACCTTGGTGACGTTGGGGGCCGCCATCACCGCCCAGAGCGGCGAGAGGTCGAGCCCGGCCTGCGGGTCGATGACCGCCTCAAGATCGGCGCCCGCCACCTGGATCAGGCAGAGCTTTGGCCAGAAGGTCGATTCCCGCATGAACTCCGTGTCGACCGCCACATACGGGCAGGAGAGCAGGGCGTGGCAGAATTCCGTGAGGGGTCGGCCCTCGGTGATCACTTGCATGGCGGCGGCTTAACGCGCGCCGACGCCGGGCTCAAGGAGGCGAACCTGTTGGGCATGTTTCGGGCGGCGGCGCCCGGCGGGCGGTTTGCTTGACAGTCGCGTCGCGCCCATGCGGTTGTCCCGCCCTCTTGCGTCAGGGAGTCGGGCCGGAAGCTCGGCCCTGCGCCCGTTTCTGGAGTTACGCATGCACGCCTATCGCACCCATGACTGCGGCGCCCTGAGAAGCGGCGACGCGGACACGGTGGTCCGGCTGTCCGGCTGGGTGCACCGCAAGCGTGATCTGGGCGGCGTGCTGTTCGTCGATCTGCGCGACCACTACGGAATCACCCAGCTGGTGGCGAACCCCGGATCGGCGGCGTTTCCGGTGTTCGAGCGGCTGCGCGCGGAAAGCGTGGTGCGCGTCGATGGCCGCGTGATCGAGCGCAAGGCCGACACCATCAACGCCACGCTGGCGACTGGCGAGATCGAGGTGCGCGTCGACGCCATCGAGGTGCTCAGCGAAGCGAGCGAGCTGCCGCTGCCGGTGTTCGGCGAGCCCGACTATCCCGAAGACATCCGCCTCAAGTACCGCTTCCTCGATCTGCGCCGCGAGACGCTGCACAAGCACATCCTTCTGCGCTCGAAGGTGATCTCGTCCCTGCGCAACCGCATGAACGCGCAAGGCTTCACCGAATTCCAGACGCCGATCCTGACCGCGTCTTCGCCAGAGGGCGCGCGCGACTTCCTCGTGCCGTCGCGCATGCATCCGGGAAAGTTCTACGCGCTGCCGCAAGCGCCGCAGCAGTTCAAGCAGCTGCTGATGGTGGCGGGCTTCGACCGCTACTTCCAGATCGCGCCGTGCTTCCGCGACGAGGACGCGCGCGCGGATCGGTCGCCCGGCGAATTCTACCAGCTCGATTTCGAGATGAGCTTCGTCACCCAGGAAGACGTGTTCACCGCCATCGAGCCGGTGCTGGCCGGCGTGTTCGACGAGTTTGGAAACGGCAAGCGCGCCACCGTCGGCGCGTTCCCGCGCATCAGATACGCCGACGCCATCTCAAAGTACGGCTCCGACAAGCCGGACCTGCGCAACCCGCTGATCCTTCAGGACGTTTCGGCGCACTTCAAAGGCGCCGGCTTCGGCCTCTTCGCGCGCATTCTGGAGACGCCGAAGAACGCGGTGTGGGCCGTGCCCGCGCCGGGCGGCGGCAACCGCGCGTTCTGCGACAAGATGAATTCCTGGGCGCAGAGCGAAGGGCAGCCGGGGCTCGGCTATATTTTCTGGCGTGACGGCGAAGAGGGCGGGGCGGGTCCGATCGCCAAGAACATCGGGGCGGAAAAAGCCGAGGCGATCCGCGCGCGGCTTGGCCTCAAGGTCGGCGACGCCGCGTTCTTCGTCGCCGGCGATCCGGCCAAGTTCTACAAGTTCGCGGGCCTCGCGCGGAACAAGGTGGCCGACGATCTCGGTCTCGCCGACAAGGACCAGTTCGCGTTCTGCTGGATCGTCGACTTCCCGATGTACGAATGGAGCGAGGAAGAAAAGCGCATCGATTTCTCGCACAACCCGTTCTCGATGCCGAACTTCGACCATGCGAAATTCCTGGCGCTCGACAACGCCGACCGCGAGACGATCGAGAACATCACCGCGTTCCAGTACGACATCGTCTGCAACGGCGTGGAGCTGTCGTCCGGCGCGATCCGGAACCACAAGCCGGAGATCATGCTCAAGGCGTTCGAGATCGCGGGGTATGGCCCCGAGGTTGTGGAAGAGAAGTTCGGCGGTATGCTGAACGCGTTCCGCTTTGGCGCGCCGCCGCACGGAGGGTCAGCACCCGGCATCGACCGCATTGTCATGCTGCTCGCGGGCGTCGACACGATCCGCGACGTGATCGTCTTCCCGCTGAACCAGCAAGCGCAGGACCTGATGATGAACGCGCCGGGCGAAGTGACGCCGAAACAGCTGCGCGAACTCCACATCCGCACCGTGGAGTCGCCGAAGGCCTGAGCGAAAACGTCGCAAAGAACAACGGCCCCGGATCGCTCCGGGGCCGTTTTGGTTTCTAGCCGACCACGCCGCCCTTGGGTGGCGCGTCGCCGGGCGCGGGGCCCGCCTGATGCGTGGCGCGGGCGTCCTGCGCGGCGCTCGCATACGGATCGGCAGCGCTGCCGCGCGGGTTGGCGAGGCCGCCGCCGGAGGGCGCAGCCGCCGCGGGCGGTCGCACGGGATCCGGTGAAGCGCCGCCGCCGAGAATGTCGCGACCGCGCTTGTGGATCCAAGCGGCGATATCGTCGGCCATGATGCCCGCGATGATGCCCAGTAGCGACACCGTGAACGGATTCAAACTCGCCGAGCCCGCATCTCCCCCTGGCACGAACGCGAAGCCCGCCAGCGATGCGTTGGCGACGATGTAGAACGCCAGCGCCACCACCATGCCGAACACCAGGCGCACCACGATGTCGGCGAACAATATCTTGCTGGACGGGTTGAGGTACGCCGGGAAGAGGTAGAGCAGCGCGCCCAGCGCGCCCATGATGCAGACGAGCACCGTCGACAGGAACGTCGGGTGCATGCCGACAAGCTTTTCGCCGACGCCGAACGGGCTCGACGCGATCAGCGCGCGCGCTTCGTTGCGGATGCGCTGGAAGTCGCCGCCGTACTGGCCCTTGAGGCCAAGAATGCTGCGCTCGCTGGTGGCGACGAATTCGCCCGCGCGCCGCTTTTCGCCTTCAAGCCGCGCGAGATCGTCTTCCTTCGGGCCGAGGGACAGTTCGGCGTCGCCGATCCGGCCGAGGTCCGTGCGCACGGCGACGACGCCGTCGCGGGTCTGCACCGCAGTGGCGCGTTGTGCAGTGACGCGGTCGAGGCGCTGGGCCACGTCCACCGGATTGAAGTCGCCGGAGGCGGCGGCGGGCGTGATGCCGGCCGTCGTCTCCAGCTCGGAGGTTTGGGTCAACACTCTGGCCTGCAGCGCCGAGAGCGCGTCGCGCGCATTGTCGAGATCGCGCTGGGCGCTCGCTGCCTGTTGCTCAAGCTGGGCTGCCTCGCCCCGCTGCGGCGCGGTCTGCCGCTCCAGCATCGTCACCTCGGCGTCCACCCGGTTCAGTTCCGCGATGGAGATCACCCCCCCGGTCTGCGGGGCGACGCTGGCCAGATTGTGCTGGAACGAGCGTGCGCTGAACAGGATCGAGTTCACGAACAGCGCCGTGACCATCAGGATCAGGAGGAAGAAGCCGGCGAACCAGCGTTTGACGGTCATGGCGCAAATCCCCTTTGTGCCGACGCGCCGACCCCCGGTTGTCGCGCGCCGCTGTCGATGTGAGCGGCCCAAGGTCCAGACCCAGCCTGAGGCGTGGCCCGGCCGCGAGGGCCGACGGACCTTCCTTGTCCGCCGTCCGGCCCAACCTTTCTAGCGCAGAAACGCGACAGGCGAGCGGTAAATTGCATGAAATCGCCGGGTTGCGGGCGGCTCAGCGGGCGGGCGCGGCCCCGTCGAACACCATGTCGATCTGCCGCGCGGCCATGGCGGCGGTGCCGGCGGCGTCCATATGGCGAAACCAGGCGTGGCGGAAATTGCGCAGGTAGAGCGTGAACAGAATGTCGGCCAGCAGGTCGATGTCCACCTCCGGACGCACCTCGGCGTTGGCGGCGGCCTCCACCAGCAGCTTGCGGACGATGCTGAACGGGCGCGCCTGCCGCTCACGCGAGCGGGTCTCCATGTCGTGGCTCCAGGTCCACGAGGCGCCCAGATGTGCGACCTGCAAGGCAAGGCGGGCATGCTCGAACTGGTAGGCTGCTTCGAACGCGGCCTTGAGCCGGTCGCGCGCGCAGCCCTGCGCGTGGGTGAGCCGCTCGGCCAGATGCTCGGCCAGTTCCTCATATTTTTCAGCGGCTATGGCGAGAAGAACGTCCTCCTTGCTGTCGAAGGTGGTGAAAACGCTGCCTGGGGCGACACTCGCCTCGCTGGCGATCATGCGGATGGTGGTCTCCTCGTAGCCGGGCGACGCAAACAGCTTGCGTGCCGCCGACAGGATGCGCGCGCGGGTTCGCTGCTTCTGCTCCTCCCGCATCTGCGCCATCAGCCACCCTCCGTTGAACGCGTTCAATGAATGGCGGGCTGCGGCGGGGGAGTCCAGAGTGCGCATGCGCGGGGGCGGAGCAGGGGGAAAGCGCCGGCCTATGGCGCCAGCTTCAAACTCGCGTAGTTCGGCTGTTCGATGCGAACGCGGTCCACCGCCGTGGCGAGCAGGTGATCGGCGAGACCCGGCGTGTCGAGGCCCGCTTCACCCGCCGTCAGCCGCGCGCAAAGTTTTCTGCGCAACGCCTCGAGATCACCGTCTTCACCGAGTAGGCCCGCCAGGCGCGCCTGTTCCGCCGCCGCCGCCGCCGGACCCAGCTCCAGCTCGCGCGCGACGATGGCGAGCACGTTGATCGCCACCTTGCCGTGAAACGCCGCGTGGCCTTCAAGCGCGGGGACCGCGACCGTCTCCAGATAGCGCGCCGCAGCCTCGACGAGTTGCTTCGCGGTGGGTTCGCCTAGCGACATTCAGAGCTTCCCCGTCAGCAGCAGCATGAGATCAAGTTCGGTTTCACTCGCGCGCCGGCCGATCGCGGCCCGCTCGACGCTCGGGTCCATGCCGGTCTCGTAGACCCGGAACATGGTGAGGCACATGATCCCCCACTTGAGCGATCCGAACACCGTCCATGTCCGCACCGTTTCGGCGTCGATGCGCGGATCGCCGCCGGCGTCGCGGTAGCCGTTCAACAAGTCTTCAACGGCGCCAAAACCGCCGACCGGATTCTGGTACTGGCCGAACCGCCACGACGGCATGCAGATCCACGACAGATCCTCCGCCGGATCGCCGATGTGGGTGATCTCCCAGTCGAGCGCAGCGACCAGGCCCTCGGGCCCGATCATCAGGTTGCCGAGCCGGAAATCGCCATGCACCAGAGTCGCGGCGATCGGCTTCGGCGCCCGGTCGCGCAGATGCTTGAACGCCAGATCGAAGATCGGCCGCGGCGTGTCGAAGGAGCGATAGATTTCCTCGTACCGATCGATCTGGAGCGCCGCGTCCGAGTAGGGAAGATCGGGCAGCGTATCGCCGGGCGTCGCATGAATCTTTGCCAGCGCCGCGCCGCACTGGCGGGCGAGAACCGGGCGGGCTTTCTCGAATATGGCGTCGCGGAGAATCTTCCGCGCGATGGTTTCGCCGTTCAGCCGCCGCATCACGTAAGCCGACCCCACCCCATCCGCCTCATCGCAGACCTGCGCGACTTCCGGCGCCGGCGCGCCGGCCTCGCCGGCGGCGGTAATCACCGCCGCTTCCGTGCCCATGCCGATCGCCTGCGCGGATGCCGTATGGGCGACACCGCCGGGTGATCGTCGCAGGATGTAGCCCGCCGTCGCCCCCTCGCTTTCGATGTCGAACGACCAGATCTCCTGGCTCGCCCCACCTGACAGCCGCCGGATAGCGGTCGCCCGGGCGCCCGGCCCGCCGATGCGCGGCGCGATGAGGTCGAGTCCGTGGGCGATGACGCTGATGTCGCTCATCGAGCCACGATGGCGAAGCCGGGAGCTCTCTGCAATCCGGACGCTAGGTCAGCCGGACCGCGCCCGTTCCGCGCCATCATCGACGCCGAACAGCTTCAGCGCGTAGGCGATGGCCTTGCCGCGCGGTGTCTTCAGCGTCGGATCGCGCTGCACCGCGAGCCGCGCCTCGCGATCGGCCACCGGCAACATGTCGCCGTGCGCCTCCGGTGAGACGAAGCGGAAATCCGGGAAGCCGCTCTGCCGCACGCCCAGAATATCGCCCGCGCCGCGCATCTTGTAGTCCAGCTCGGCGATCGCAAATCCATCATCGGTGCGGCGGAGGGCATCGAGCCGTTCCTTGGCGCCCTCGCTCAACGGCGGGCGCCACAGCAGCAGGCACGTCGCCGCCCGGTCGCCGCGCCCGACGCGGCCGCGCAACTGATGCAGCTGCGCCAGACCAAAACGCTCCGCGTGCTCGATCACCATGATCGTCGCTTCCGGAACATTGACGCCGACTTCGATCACGGTGGTGGCCACCAGCAGAAACGCATCACCGGACTTGAACCGGTCCATCGCGCGCTCGCGATCGGCGGATGAAAGCCGCCCGTGGACGAGCTCCACCTTGTCGCCAAACCGCTGGTGCAGCAGCTCGAACCGGTCTTCGACGGCGGCGAGATCGGTGAGTTCGCTTTCCTCGATGATCGGGCACACCCAGTAGGCGCGGTCGCCATCGACCGACGCACGTTCGATCGCGTCGATCACATCGTCCATCCGCGCGGTGGGGAGCGCGCGGGTCGCGACGGGTTTGCGGCCCGGCGGCTTTTCGTCGAGCACCGAGACATCCATGTCGCCGTGCACGGCGAGCGCCAGCGTGCGCGGAATGGGTGTGGCGCTCATCACCAGCACATGCGGTTCGGCGCCCTTGCCGACGAGGCGCTGGCGGTCGGACACGCCGAAGCGGTGCTGTTCGTCGATGACGATGAGGCCGAGATCCTTGAAACGCACGTCGTCCTGAAACAGCGCGTGCGTGCCGAGCACGGCGGCGATTTCGCCGGACGACAGCCGGTCGAGAATCCGCGCGCGATCCTTGCCCTTGTCGCGCCCGGTCAGCACCACCGCTTCAAGCCCTGCCGCAGCGAGCAGGGGTAAAATGGTTTCGCCGTGCTGGCGCGCGAGGATCTCGGTGGGCGCCATCAGCGCACTCTGCACGCCGGCTTCGGCTGCCCGCGCCATGGCCAACGCCGCCACCAGCGTCTTGCCGGAGCCGACGTCGCCCTGCAGCAGACGCAGCATGGGCGCGGGGATGGCCATGTCCGCGATGATCTCGGCGGTGGCGCGGACCTGCGCGCTGGTCGGCGCGAAGGGGAGCGCCGCGAGAATCTTCGCCTCGAACACGCCCGACGCTTCGATGGCGCGCCCGGGGGTCGCCCGTCGCCCGACGCGGCGCAGGTGGAGCGCCACCTGCCGGATGAAGAGTTCGTCATAGGCCAGCCGGGTTCGGTACGGCGCTTCTGGCAGGATGTCGCTCGGTTCTTCCGGGGCGTGGAGCCGGTTGATCGCATCGGCGAAGGAGGGCCAGAACCTCGCGTCGAGCGTCGCGGGGTCGAGCCATTCCGGCGGCCGGCCCAGCAGGCGCAGCGCCTCCCGGATGAACTTCTGCAGCTGTCGTCCGGCCAGCCCCGCCGTCAGCGGATAGACCGGCTCGACCGACGGCGGCGCCTCGCCCTTGGCGGGGTCGACCACATGGTCGGGGTGGAGCATCTGGCGTTCGCCGCCGTGGATCTGCACCCGGCCGCTGACCAGCCGCGTCTGCCCCACCGGCCACATGCGCTTGAGCATGTCCGCCCGGGCCCGGAAGTAGGCCACCGACAGGAACCCGCTCTCGTCGCGGAGCCGCACCCGGTAGGGAGCCTTGGCGTTGAACGACGGCAGGTGGGCGTCTACCTCTGCCTCGATGGTGGCGATCTCGCCTTCTTCGGTGTCGGCGATGGCCACGCGGTTGCGCCGGTCGATGGCGCCGGTGGGCGCGATGAACAGGATGTCGCGCGCCCGCGTCCCGCCGGCCACGTGGGCGACGAGGTCGGCCGTGTCCTTGCGGTACCCGCGCGGCATCGGCGCGAGGGCCAGCAGCGGGCTCGGATCGGCTTCGTCGGGGAGGGCGGACGTTTCGCTCATGAGTTCCATTGGGCGCACTGACAGGCGCTGCGGCTTCGGTTATAGCGCCTGCCTCTCTGAAGAGCGCGACATGCTGGATGAACGGCGGAAAAGGCTGAGGTTTCGGGCATGGCGTCGAGGCTTTCGCGAGATCGACCTGATTCTCGGCGGATTTGCGGACAGACACATTGCCACGCTTGACGCATCCGAGGTGGACGCTTTCGAGGGCCTGCTCGAAATGCGGGATCTGGATGTCTACGACTGGATCGTCGGGCGCACGCCGCCGCCGGCCGATCATGACACGCAACTACTCGTTCGCCTCCGGGACTTTCGCCCGGACACGGACGCGACCGCCACGGTGACCGACGACGCATGACCACGATCTTGTCGCCTTCCCTGATTGCCGCCCTCGCGCAGACCTCCGGCGCACTGGGTGTGGCGAGCGCGCCCGATGGCGTGGAGCCCGCCGCGTTCGGCGCGGCGGCGCGGCTGCGGGGCGGATTGTCCCTCTTTGTGGCGCGCGATGAATCGCGGGCGGCGGCGTTTGAAGGGGCGGTGCGCTTCTTCATTCCCGATCTGGAGACGGCACGTCTGCCCGCGTGGGACAGCCTGCCGTACGACCGGATTTCTCCAACGCCGGCTGTCGCTGCACAACGGTGCGCGGTGCTGACCCGGCTCGCGGCGCGCAAGCCCGGCGATGGCGCGTTGCTGGTGGTGACGACGGCCTCGGCGGTGGCACAGCGCGTGCCGCCACGTTCGCGGCTGGCGGCGGGGGCATTTTCCGCGCGCGTCGGGAATGTCGTGTCGCCTGAGGACATCGAGACCTACGCGCAGATGAACGGTTATGGCCGCGCCTCGACAGTACGGGCGCCCGGTGACTACGCCATGCGCGGCGGCGTGCTCGACATCTTCGCGCCAGGCGCGCCGGAGCCGTTGCGGTTCGACTTTTTCGGCGACCAGCTGGAGACGATCCGCACGTTCGATGCAGAAACCCAGCGGTCGACGAAGCAGCTGTCGCAGGCGACGCTGACGCCGGTCAGCGAAATCCTGTTCGACCAGGAAACGATATCGACCTTCCGGCGCACGTTCCAGCAGTCCTACGGCGCTGTCACCGACATGGTCTACGACGCGGTCAGCGCCCGCATCCGCCGGCAGGGCGTGGAGCAGTGGCTGCCGTTCTTCTACGAAAAACTCGAGACAGTATTCGACTACGTCGGCGAAACGGCGCTGATCGGTTTCGAGCATCTGGCCGATGATGCGCGGCGCGAACGCGTCGAACAGGCGCACGAGCACTACGACTCCCGCGTCAACGCCCCGACAGCCCGAGGTGTCCCGCCGTTTCGCGCGCCGGCCCCGGCTGCACTATATCTCGACGACGCGGCGTGGGCGCATGTGCTGGCTGGTCGTGTAGTGCGTCGCTTCGCGCCGTTCGAGGCGCCGGACGGCGGCGCATCGATTTCGCTCGGCGCGCGCGCCGGTCGCAGCTTCGCCGCCGAGCGTCTGCAACTGGACGCCAACGTATTCGACGCCACCCGCGCGCACATCGGCGAAGAGATCAAGCGCGGCCGCCGCGTGCTGCTGGCGACATGGTCGGAAGGCTCCGCCGAGCGCCTTGCGCACGTGCTCGCCGATCACGGCCTGAAGGACATCACGACCATCGCGTCGTGGGCGGACGAAGGCGCGGTGCCTGCGAAGAAGCCGCTGGTCGCCGTGCTGCCGCTGGAGCGCGGGTTCGAGACCGACACGCTCACGGTCTTGTCCGAACAAGACCTGCTCGGTGATCGGCTGGCGCGGCCGCGCAAGCGGCGAAAAGCGTCGAGCCTCATCGCAGAGGCGGCGGCGTTGTCGCCCGGCGATCTTATCGTGCACTCCGATCATGGCATTGCGCGCTACGAAGGATTGAAAACGCTCGACGTGCAGGGGGCGCCGCACGACTGCCTCGATCTTTCCTACCACGGCGGCGACAAGCTCTACCTGCCGGTGGAGAACATCGAACTTGTCACCCGCTACGGCTCCGAGGACGCCGGCGCGCAGCTGGACAAGCTCGGCGGCGTCGCCTGGCAAGGTCGCAAGGCGCGCGCCAAGCAGCGTCTGCGCGATATGGCTGAGGACCTTATCCGCATCGCCGCCGAACGCGCGGCGCGCACGGCGGAGGTCATCGAACCGCAGGCGGGCCTCTACGACGAGTTCTGCGCCCGCTTCCCCTACGAGGAAACCGACGACCAGCTGCACTCCATCGAGGATGCGCTCGGCGATCTCTCCAGCGGCAAGCCGATGGATCGCCTCATCTGCGGCGACGTGGGCTTCGGCAAGACCGAGGTGGCGCTACGCACGGCCTTCGTCGTGGCGATGACCGGCAAGCAGGTGGTGATCGTGACGCCGACAACATTGCTGTGTCGCCAGCACTTCAAGACGTTGGAGGAACGCTTCCGCGGCCTTCCGGTGAAAGTGCGTCAACTTTCACGGCTCGTAACGGCCAAGGACGCTGCCGAAACCAAGCAGATGATGGCGGACGGGTCCTGCGACATCGTCGTCGGCACGCACGCGCTGCTCGCGAAAGGGATCGCGTTCCGCGATCTCGGGCTGCTGGTGATCGACGAGGAGCAGCACTTCGGCGTCAAGCACAAGGAGCGCCTCAAGGAACTGCGCACGGACGTCCATGTGCTGACGCTTTCGGCGACGCCGATCCCGCGCACGCTGCAACTCGCGCTCTCCGGCATTCGCGAAATGTCAGTGATCGCCACGCCGCCGATCGATCGCATGGCGGTGCGCACCTATGTGACGCCGTTCGATCCGCTCACCGTGCGCGAAGCGCTGCTGCGCGAGCGCTATCGTGGCGGGCAATCGTTCTATGTCGTGCCGCGCATTGCCGACCTGCCCGACGCGGAGAAATACCTGCGCGTGACGACGCCGGAACTGAAGGTGGTGACTGCGCACGGCCAGATGAGCCCGACCGCGCTCGAAGACGTGATGACGGCGTTCTACGATGGTCAGTACGATGTGCTGGTATCTACCACGATCGTGGAATCCGGACTGGATATTCCACGCGCCAACACGATGATCATCCATCGCGCCGACATGTTCGGCCTGGCGCAGCTTTACCAGCTGCGCGGTCGTGTCGGCCGTTCCAAGGTGCGCGCCTACGCCTACCTGACGACGGAAGCGGAAAAGTCGATGACCGCGAGCGCCGAGAAGCGCCTCAAGGTTCTGGCCTCGCTCGACAATCTGGGCGCCGGCTTCACGCTCGCGAGCCACGATCTCGACATGCGCGGTGGCGGCAACCTGCTGGGCGAGGAACAGAGCGGCCACATCAAGGAAGTCGGCGTCGAGCTCTACCAGGCTATGCTGGAAGAAGCGGTGATGTCGATCAAGGCCGGCCAGGAGCACGTCAGCGAACGGTCGTGGTCGCCGCAGATCAACGTGGGCGCTTCTGTACTGATCCCCGAGGCCTACGTTCCCGATCTGACCGTCCGCTTGTCGCTCTATCGCCGCCTCGCCGATCTCGCCGAGGACGCCGAGCGCGAGGCATTCGCCGCCGAGATGATCGACCGCTTCGGCGCCTTGCCGGACGAGGCCGATCAGCTCATCGCGGTCGCCGGCCTGAAAGCGCTCTGTCGGACGTCAAACATCGCCAAGCTTGATGCGGGCCCCAAGGGCGCGGTGCTCACCTTCCGCGATCCGGGCTTTCAGGATCCTGTGGCGCTGGTGCAGTTCGTCCAGTCCAGGCCGCTCGATTTCAAGATGCGGCCGGACGCCAAGCTCGTGGTGCAAGGCAATTGGCCGGACTCCGCGCTGCGGCTGAAGGCGTTGCGATCGGTGCTGGAGTCGATCGCCGCGCTGACGCGTCGCGCGGCCGCCTAGTCGGACGCCGCGTCCAGCATCCGCGCATAGACCGCCACGGACTCCGCGCCCTGCCGTGCAAACCGGCTGTTGAACAGCGTCACCGGCACGCCGCGCACGCCTGCCTCGACGGCGGCGTTGTGCACGTCGGCGACGCGGTCCCAATCAGCGTCGCTGTCAAGCAGCTTGGCGACGATCGCGCCATCGAGACCCGCCGCCGCCGCCACGTCAAGCAGGACGTCGCGATCACCGATGTTGCGGCCTTCCACAAAGTAGGCGGCGAAGAGCGCATCGACGGCGGGAATGGTCAGGCCTTGGCCCGTTGCCCACTGCACGACACGATGCGCATTGATGGTGTTGGGCACGATGGTGGCGGCTTCGAGGTTGAGCGGTGCACCAGCGTCATCGGCTGCGGCCTGTAACGCCGCGCGCGACGCCTGCGCCTTCTCGGGAGCGCCCGCGAAGATTTTTGCGATGTAGTCGGCGCGGTCGAACCCGAAAGGCGGCGTATCGGGTCGCAACAGGAACGCGCCCCACGCGCGCTCCACGTTCAGATCAGGCCGCGCAACGATGGCGCGATCGAGCGCGCGCCACGACACGTAGCACCACGGGCAGCACAGGTCCGCGATGAAGTCGACGCGGAGCGGTGCGAACGTCACGCGCGTGCGCCTTCAAGGTCGAATACCGACAACGTCCGCGACAGGAAGGCGCCGCCGCTTTCGCCCGGCGCCAGTTCTGTCACGTTGCGACCGAGCACGACGGGGCCAGCATCGGCCTCGCCGGCCGCGAAGGCGGTGCATTCGGTGACCGACGCCACGCGTTCGGCGGTGCAGAGGGCTTCACCTGACTGCGTGGCGGGAAGCGCGATGATGATCATGTCACCTTCGAGCAGGGCGGCGGTGTCCTCCACGCGGATGAGCCGACCCGCGATCTCGGCGACCTGATGGAGACCACGCCGCCAGCCTGCGGCGCCGGCCTTGCGTGCGCCGGGAGCCAGCTGAACGCGGAGCGCCACGAGCGAGAGCGCGTGCCCCGACATGTGGGCCGCGTGCGCGAGGCGCTCTATGTGCTTGTCGAAGAAGGGTGCGCTGAACAGCGATGAAGGCCCTGCACATGCCCCACGCACGGCCGTCAGGCCCGCCTCGACATGCGCTTCCCGGCGCCCGCGCCGGATCTTTTCGAACATCCAGCGGATGGCGGTGTCGTGATCGGTGTCACTGCCCACGATCAGCGAGGCGCCGCGCTCGACGGCAGATGCGGAGATGTCCTCGGCGTTCTTCTGAACGAGCATCGTCGTCGGCAAGTGGTGCAGTCGCGCGTTGCGGCGAAGCGCGCCGCAGAGCGCGAGCGCCGTGGCTGAATCCGATCCCGCGTTGAGCGCGACGGCGTCGAACCGACCGTCGTGCAGGAAGTCAAAACCCATGAACGAACTGAACGCCGCTTCAAGCCGGCCATCGCGCGCGGCGAGCGCGCGTTCGAGTGCGAGAAAGAACGGGTGCGGCTCGCCGATGTAGAGCGCGCGCCATCCGCCACCGGGCGCGGTGAACGTCGGTTCAGCGCCACAGGCGCGGGCGGTGTCGAGGCGATGCGCCAGTTCCGCGCGCGCGGGGGTGGAGCGGCGCGCCGCAATCAGTTCGCGCATGATCAACGCAGCGGGGCCATCGGTCTGGACCCAGCCGTCGAAAGGATCCTCGTCGGACAAGGGAGGTTGATCGAGGCTCGTCGCAGCGACGATTGCGCCCGGGCGGTCCTCGCGGGCCGCGAGACGTCCGGCCTCGTCCTCGGCCCAGGCGCGTTCGTCGGGATGGGCGTCGAGGATGGCGACGTCTTCATGCGCGGTTCGTCGCTGCGGTGCAGGCCCGACCAGCGCCACCGCCTCCACGCCCAGCGCGGCAAGCGTATCCTGGAGCATGCGCGCGCGACGGGCGCTGGAGGACCTAACGGAAACAAGCATCGCCAACGGCCCTGGACCCCGACCGACTGGTCGCCACGGCCGAAGTATCACCCCGCCCTGTCGCAAAGGAAAGGCGCAGAAATGGTTGACGGCGCAACTTTGGCGCCCAACGCATTTAATTCAAACGAACGAGGAGAAAACGCATGGCGTCGGGTCCGCTGAATGGGGTCAAGGTGGTGGAGTTCGCGGGCATTGGGCCCGGGCCGTTCACGTGCATGCTGCTCTCCGACATGGGCGCTGACGTGGTGCGCGTGGACCGCAAAGGCGCGCGCGGCAGCAAGTTCGACGTCACCAGCCGGGGCAGGCGCTCCGTGGCGGTCGACCTGAAGTCGCCCGATGGCGTGGCTGCATGCCTCGCGCTGATCGAGAAAGCCGACGCCGTCGTCGAGGGGTTCCGCCCCGGCGTGATGGAGCGTCTGGGGCTTGGACCGGACGTCGCGCTGAAGAAGAATGGGCGCCTCGTCTATGGGCGCATGACTGGCTGGGGGCAGACCGGGCCGCTCTCGGCGGCCGCAGGGCACGATCTCAACTACATCGCGCTCACCGGCGGGCTGCATGCGATGGGCCGAAAGGATGAACCGCCCGCGCCGCCGCTCAATCTTGTCGGCGATTTCGGCGGCGGCGCGCTCTACATGGCGATGGGTATCTGTGCCGCGTTGTTTGAAGCGCAGCGCTCCGGCAAGGGCCAGGTCATCGACTGTGCGATGACCGATGGCGCGGCCTCGCTCGCGTCGATGTTCTACGGCATGCGCGCGGCTGGCGTCTGGAGCGACACACGCGACGCCAACCTGCTCGATGGCGGCGCGCACTTCTACGACACGTACGCGTGCAAGGACGGCGGCTGGGTTTCGATCGGTTCGATCGAGCCGCAGTTCTATGCGCTGCTGCTGGAGAAGACGAGCCTCAGCGGCGACGCTGCGTTCCAGGCGCAAATGGATCGCGCCGCATGGCCGACGCTTTCCGAAAAACTCGCGGCGGTGATCAGGACGAAGACGCGCGACGAGTGGTGCGCCCTCATGGAGGGCAGCGACGTGTGCTTCGCGCCGGTGCTGTCGTGGGAGGAGGCGACGAAGCATCCCCACAACGTCGCCCGCCAGACCTTCGTGGAGGTCTCCGGCGTGATGCAGCCCAACGTCGCGCCCCGCTTCTCCGGCACGCCGTCGAAGGTGCAGGGACCGCCGCCCGAGGTGGGCGCCCATACGGCGGAGGCGCTCAAGGACTGGGGCGTGGACCCGGCGCTGGCCGGGCGCATCGCCGGCTGATCCGTTCATCCGCGGTTCAAAGCGGCGCCGTCATAAGGAGTGTGACGGCGCGCACTTTCGTCCCTCGCTCGCGTGGCTGTCCTGGTTCGTCCAGCAAAGCGCCGGCCGCCGGCTCAGCGGCCGGCGCTTCCTTGTCTACGGCCCTTCCGCGCCCTACACCGTTTCCT
This sequence comes from Hyphomonadaceae bacterium, assembly GCA_031414315.1. Taxonomy (GTDB): domain Bacteria; phylum Pseudomonadota; class Alphaproteobacteria; order Caulobacterales; family Aquidulcibacteraceae; genus VFBF01. The sequence continues at coordinate 19,266 of JANNVF010000293.1, forward strand.
TCGCAGGTGCGGTAGGCGGAACCATGGTCAGTAAGGTCTACAAGGATGCGGCGGCGGCCCTTGACGGGCTCACGTCCGATGGCATGACGGTAATGAGCGGCGGATTCGGCCTCTGCGGCATTCCGGAAAACCTGATCGTCGCGCTGCGCGACAGCGGCGTGAAGGGGATCACGGTGATCTCCAACAACGCCGGCGTCGATGGCTTCGGCCTCGGCCTCTTGCTGGAGACCCGCCAGATCGCGCGGATGGTTTCGTCCTACGTCGGTGAGAACAAGGAGTTCGAGCGGCAGTATCTGTCCGGCGAACTCCAGCTCGAATTCAATCCGCAGGGCACGCTGGCCGAACGCATCCGCGCCGGCGGCGCAGGGATCGCGGGGTTCTACACCAAGACCGGCGTCGGGACGCTGGTGGCCGACGGCAAGGACGTCCGGCAGTTCGACGGGGAAGACTATGTGCTGGAGACTGGCCTGCGCGCCGATCTCTCCATCGTGAAGGCTTGGAAGGGCGACGAAGCGGGCAACCTCATCTTCCGCAAAACGGCGCGGAACTTCAATCCGATGATGGCGACCGCCGGCAAGAAGTGCGTCGCGGAAGTCGAGGAGCTCGTCCCCATCGGCGCGCTGGAGCCCGACCAGATCCACACGCCGGGCATCTACGTCGACCGCATCGTGCAGGCGACGTTCGAGAAGCGCATCGAGCAGCGCACCGTGCGCAAGCGGGAGACGGCGTGATGGCCTGGACACGCGATCAACTGGCCGAGCGCGCCGCGCGCGAACTGCAGGACGGGTTCTACGTGAACCTCGGCATCGGCATCCCGACGCTGGTGGCCAACTACATTCCCGCCGGCATGGAAGTGACGCTGCAGTCGGAAAACGGCATGCTCGGCATGGGGCCGTTTCCGTACGACGATGAAGTCGACGCCGATCTCATCAACGCCGGCAAGCAGACCATCACGCAGCTGCCGCAGACGGCCTATTTCTCGTCAGCCGACAGCTTCGCGATGATCCGCGGCGGCCACATCGATCTCTCCATCCTCGGCGCGATGGAAGTGTCCGCGCAGGGCGATCTCGCCAACTGGATGGTGCCCGGCAAGATGGTCAAGGGCATGGGCGGGGCGATGGACCTCGTCGCCGGCGTGCGCCGTGTCGTGGTGGTGATGGAGCACGCGGCTAAAGACGGCTCGCCCAAGCTGCTCAACAAGTGCAGCCTGCCGCTGACGGGCGTGCGTGTGGTAGATCGCGTCATCACCGATCTCGGCGTATTCGACGTGGATAAGAAGGGGAGCGGCGGCCTCACGCTGTTGGAACGCGCGGATGGGGTCAGCCTCGACGAAATTCGCGCAAAGACAGAAGCGCCGTTTCGGGTCGAAGCGGCCGCCGCCTGAGGCGCCGCGCGGGCGCGGTGGACGCGTTCATTGCCAACGCCTATGAGAGCCCGCTTCGCTGGTGACAGCGATGGATGGGTGGCCGAGTGGTCTATGGCTCCAGTCTTGAAAACTGGCGTGGGCGCAAGTTCACCGTGGGTTCGAATCCCACCCCATCCGCCAGTGCGCCACCATCCGACTCGCGTGTGGTTATCACGCGTTGTTGGTGAATGTGAATAAACCGTGAAAGCTAACGGGAACTCAAACTCGTTCCTGTAGGTTGCCCAAGAGATGGCCCCCCGCGTTTGCGGGATGTGGGGGGCCGTTGCTTGCGGAGATCTCGATGGCGGCGCGTCAATTCACCCCTGCGAAGTTGCTGGAACGCGTGGCGACTGCCGTGCTGGTTTCGGCTGCTTTGGCAGGCGTCTTCGTGACCCAGGCCGTCGCGGAGCCGAGGGCAGGGGCCCCTATCGTGTTTGCCGGCCAGCGTGCGCCTGCGCGCCCTACATCCGTGCGGACTGCCGAGGCCCCGGCCCGCTTCCAGACCGTTTCGACGGCCCCGTCGGCGCGGCGCGCGCCGCCTGTCTCGACAGATCAGCCGGATGTTCTCTACGGCTATGGCTCCAGCCGCACGCGCGCCAGCGCGCCGCCGATCGATCTGCGCGGCACGCTCGCTTCGGCTCAGTCGACTGACAGCCTCGGAGATGACGCCTTCGACAACGCCTACGAGCCGGTCAGCGCCGTGCGCGAGACACCGCGCGCCGTGGTGCGCCAGCCCGATCCGGCGCCGGCGCATGTGGTCGCTGCGGCGCCGGCCCAGCGCCCGGAATGGCTGGAGCAGGAGCGCACCGGCGCGCCCTATCAGGCCACCGACGGCCAGTGGTTTGTCCCTACGGCCGAGCCCAACTATGCCGAAACCGGCAGCGCGTCCTGGTACGGCGGCGAATTTCACGGCCGCCGCACGGCCAGCGGTGAAATCTTCGACTCCGAGGCGCTGACGGCAGCCCATCCGACCTTGCCGATCCCCAGTCTGGTCCAGGTGACCAATCTGGAAAATGGCCGGGAAGTCATTGTCCGCGTGAACGACCGCGGGCCGTTCCATGGCGAACGCCTGATCGACGTGTCGCGTCGTACTGCGGAAGTCCTCGGCTTTGAGCGCCAGGGCCAGGCGCGCGTTCACGTCCGCTACCTTGGGCCCGCACCCAAGCTCGTCGCCGCAGAGGCCGCTGGAGCCTCTGCGGCGGGGGCTGCGGAGCCCGTTGTCCTGCCGGCGCCGTCGGTGGCTGTCCCGGCGCAGGCCGGCGCCTACGTGGTGCAGGTGGGCGCGTTCGCCAACGTCGCCAACGCAGAACGGGCGCGCGACACGCTGCGCGGCACGGGCGCGGTGACCGTCGATGTCCGCCAGTCCGGCGGGACCGCGCTGCACCGGGTGCGCGTCGGCGCGTGGCAGACCCAGATGGAGGCGGAAGCCGCCCGCGCCACGGTGGCGGAGCTTGGCTATCCGGGCGCAGTGGTCGCCTCCGCGCGGTGATGCGCAGCCGGCGTCGTTGACGCCTCCTCGCTTGATGGCTTCTATCGCCGCGCGCGCCTAGAATCAGGCGAATCGCACGGAGATTCAGCATGGGCGCGACCCGGACTTTTCTGTCGGCGCTGTTTGCCCTTTGCACGCTTCTGCCGGCCGCTTCTGTCAGCGCCCAGAGCGCGCCGGTGGCGCCGCAGCCCGCGAGCGCAGTGTCTGGCGATCCCGTCACCAGCGCGGCAAGTCACATCGCAATCTACGACTACGGCACGGGCCAGACGCTGTACTGCCGACGCTGCAACGAACCCATGGCGCCATCGTCGATGAGCAAGCTCATGACGATGCTGGTGGTCGACGATCAGTTGCGCGCGGGCAAGATCAAGCTCGATACCCAGTTCCCGGTGAGTGAGAACGCCTGGCGCCACGGCGCCCAGTCCGATGGCTCGCACATGTTCCTTGAACTGAACTCCAGCGTCCGCGTGGAGGATCTGATCAAGGGCGTGGTGATCGTGTCGGCCAACGATGCGTGCATCGCGCTGGCCGAAGGCGTTGCGGGATCGGAAGCGGCGTTTGTCGATCTGATGAACCAGCGCGCCCGTGGGCTGGGTCTGACGTCTGCGCAATTCAGGAACGTGACGGGTTTGCCCGATCCCGAGCACGTGATCAGCGCCAACGATCTCGCGCGGCTCTCTGCGGTGATCATGCGCGAAAATCCGGAACTGTACCGGTACTACTCAGCGCAGAGTTTCACCTACAACAACCACACACAGGGCAATCGCAACCCGCTGCTCGGTCAGGCCGGCGCAGATGGGGTGAAGACCGGCCATACGAGTATCGCCGGCTACGGCATGATCGGATCGTCGGTGATCAACGGCCAGCGGCGGATCCTTGTCATCAATGGCCTGCCGACCGATCGCGCGCGCGCGGAAGAAGCCAGGCGTCTGATGAACGCGGCGTTCTTTGATTTCAGCATCACTTCGCTGTTCGCCAAGGACGCCGTCGTCGGGATGGCGGATGTCTGGCTGGGCTCGAAGGCGCAGGTGCCGCTGGTGGCGACGCAAACAATCGCCATCGGCGCTCACCGGTCCGTGCGTGCGGGCATGAAGGCCACCGTCGTCTATGACGGCCCGCTGGCCGCGCCGATCAAGAAGGGCGCGGTCGTCGCGCATCTGGTGGTTGAGGGTCCGGGCGTCAGGCAGGAGTTCCCACTGGCCGCAGGCGCGAAAGTCGGGCGCGCCAATCCGTTCGCGCGGGCGGGATTTGGCCTGCAGCACCTGTTCGGCGGAGGCGGCTGAGCCGCGGCCGTGCCGGGGCGTTTCATCACGCTGGAGGGCGGAGAGGGCGTCGGAAAGTCGACGCTCGCGAAAGCTCTCGCGCAAGCCATCGAAGCGACAGGGCAGAAGGTCGTCCGCACGCGTGAGCCGGGCGGCACATCGGGCGCCGACCAGATCCGCGCCCTGTTGGTCACCGGCGAGAATGCGCGATGGAGCGCGTTGACCGAAACGCTATTGCTGACTGCCGCGCGCAACGATCATCTGGAGCGTGTAATCCGGCCTGCCTTGTCGCGCGGCGACTGGGTGCTCTGCGACCGCTACACGGATTCCACGTTCGCTTATCAGGCTGCCGGCGGCGGCGTCTCCGCGCCAACCGTGGCGTCATTGAGTGAAGTGATCGATGCGTTGGTCCCTGACCTCACCATCGTACTCGATCTGGACCCTGCCCTTGGTCTGGGCCGCGCGGGGAGTACGGCGGCGGGCGAGGCGCGCTTTGAAGGTCGCGGCGCCGCCTACCACGCGCAAGTGCGGGCAGCGTTTCTGAAGATCGCCGGCGCAGCGCCGCAGCGCTGCGTTGTGCTCGACGCGAGTGCGGATCGCGCCGAGGTGCTGGCGCGCGCGCGCGCGGCGATCGCAGACCGGCTCGGCATTACGCTATGAGCACCACCGTGGATCTCGATCAGGAACTCGGTGCGCCACATCCGCGCGAGACCTTCACGTTCACTGGTCATGAGGCAGTGGAAACGACGCTTGCCGATGCGTTTGCCAGCGGCCGGATGCATCACGCCTGGATGCTGGCGGGGCCGAAGGGTGTCGGCAAGGCGACGCTGGCGCACCGGTTTGCGCGGATCGCGCTCGGCGCAAAGTCCATCGGGCCACGCCCGTTCGATGTCTCCGCCGACGATCCGATCGCGCGCAGGCTGCTGGCGATGTCGCATGGGGACCTGTTCGTGCTGCGGCGCGGCCTCAACGATCGTGGCAAGCCGCGCAGCGAGATCGCGGTGGATGACGCGCGCGGGCTGGTGAACTTCTTCACGCTCAAATCGTCGGAAGGCGGCTGGCGCATCGCCATCGTGGACGCCGCCGATGAACTGAACCGCAACGCGGCGAACGCGATCCTCAAGACTCTGGAGGAGCCACCGCCGCGCACGGTGCTGCTGTTGGTCTGTCACGCACCTGGTGGCTTACTGCCGACGATCCGGTCGCGCTGCCGACGCCTTGATCTGCGGCCGCTGTCCGAGGCTGAGGTCCGTAGCGCGGTGAAGCAGGCGAACCCCGATGCGAAGGATGAAGCGGCAGTGCGGTTTGCTGGCGGGCGTCCCGGTCGGGCCATCGCGCTTGCCGCCGCCGGCGTCGGCCCGTTGTACGTCGCGCTGGTGGCCGCGCTTGAAGCTTCGCCCGGACTGGGCGCGCGCGCCTTTCTGCCGGAGGCCTTCAAGAGCGGCGATCGTGCGCAACGGCTCGCGCTGTTTCTCACGCTGACGCGAGACTGGATCCATCGCGCCGTTGCGGCTGGTGTTGGCGTCGAGACGCCCGACGCTGCCGACGCCGCGCTGATGGCGACGCTCGCCGGTCCCGAACGCGGGCAGCGCTGGGCCGAAGCCTACGACGCGCTGCTCGTGCTGGAGCGCGAACTCGACGGCCTCGACATGGACCCGACGCACGCGTTCGCGCGCGCCACGCGCATCCTGGAGCGCGCGGTCGCATGAGGTTGATCGACAGCCACGTGAACCTGCACGCCGAGGCGTTCGACGAAGATCGCGACGCGGTGATCGCGCGCGCGCGCGACGCCGGCGTCGGCGTGATGGTGACGATCTGCGACCGCATGGAGAACTTCGCGCGCGTGCAGGCCATCGCCGAAGCGCACGGCGATATCTGGGCCAGCGTCGGCGCGCATCCGCACTACGCCAGGGATCACCTCGACCTGACAGCCGAATACCTCGTCACGTGCGCCGCGCACCCGAAGGTCGTCGGCATCGGCGAGACCGGCCTCGACCAGCACTACAACCACAGCCCCGTCGCGGATCAGGAGGCGGTGTTCCGCACGCACATCACCGCCGCGCGAACGACGGGCTTGCCGCTGATCGTGCACACGCGCCAGGCTGACGCACTGATGGCCGACATTCTCGAAGAGGAGCACGCAAAAGGGGCCTTCGCGATCCTGATGCATTGCTACACGAGTGGCGCCGAACTGGCGCGCCGGGCGCTGGGGCTGGGCGCGTACTTCTCGCTGTCCGGCATTCTCACGTTCAAGGCTGCGGAGGATGTGCGCGCCGTTGCGGCGGAGCTGCCGCTCGATCGGATCATTCTGGAGACCGACTGTCCCTATCTTGCCCCGCTGCCGCACCGGGGCCGGCGCAACGAACCCGCGTACCTCGCCGACGTGCATCGCTATTTCTGCGCCTGGAAGGGGGTCTCGGAAGAGGGGGCCGCCGCCGCGATGGAGGACAACTTCCATCGGCTGTTTCCCAAGGTGACGCGATGAGCGGCGGCACGCTCAGCGTCACCATCCTCGGGTGCGGATCGTCGGGCGGTGTGCCGCGCGTCGGCGGCGACTGGGGCGTGTGCGACAGCAAGGAGCCACGCAACCGGCGCTCGCGTGGGGGCTTGCTGCTGGAGCGCTGGAGCGGCGCTGCGGGCGAGGGCGAAGCGACCACGGTTCTGATCGATACGTCGCCGGATCTCCGCGAGCAGCTGCTGGCCGCGCACGTCACGCGGCTCGATGCGATCATCTACAGTCACGACCATGCCGACCAGACCCACGGCATCGACGATGTGCGCGCGCTCGCCATCCGCATGCGGCGCCGGATCCCGGTCTACATCGACGAGGTCACGCGCAAATCGCTGGAGCATCGCTTCCGCTACATCTTCCATGGCGAAGGCGGCTATCCGGCGATCCTGTCGATCGTCGGCGGCGTGGAGGCGCACACCGACATCACCATCGACGGGCCCGGCGGGCCGCTGACGCTGACACCGCTGCTGCAGGATCACGGCGGCATCGACTCGTACGGTTTCCGCACCGGGCGCTTCGCGTACAACAACGACGTCGCGCAGCTGCCCCGCGAAACGCTCGACGCGCTGGATGGCCTCGATGTGTGGATCGTCGATGCGCTGCGCTACACGCCGCATCCGACACACGCGCATGTCGAACGGACGCTCGGCTGGATCGACGCCTTGAAGCCGCGGCGCGCGGTGCTGACCAATCTCCACGTGGATCTGGACTACCGGACGCTGGAGCGGGAGCTGCCACGGGGCGTGGAGCCCGCGTACGACGGCTGGCGGGTTGATATCCCATTGGATTGATTTGACATAATATATCTTATGCGAGATGCAGATGGCAGTAAAATCAGAGGGTTATGAGGATCGCGATCGTCTTGCCGCAGCCGTAGTGGAGCTGCTGGGCGTCATGGCCGCCCTCCGCGATCCGAAGGACGGCTGCCCGTGGGACGTGGCGCAGACGTTCGCCACCATCGCCCCCTACACCATCGAGGAGGCCTACGAGGTCGCCGACGCGATCCAGCGCGGCTCGATGCCGGCGCTGCGCGAGGAACTGGGCGACCTTCTCTTCCAGGTGGTTTTCCACGCGCGCATGGCCGAGGAAGCAGGCCACTTCGATTTCGTCGCGGT
>JANNVF010000294.1:0-3041 GCA_031414315.1 Hyphomonadaceae bacterium
CTCGCCGGCCTCATCGACGGCTGGAAAAACCGCGCGCAGACGCCGGCTCGCGTCCCGAAAGACGATGCGTTCGCGTGGGGCGACGGCAAGGCGATCCGCGTCTACGCCGCGTATCAGGAACGCCTGAAGATCCTCAACGCCTGCGACTTCGGCGATCTCCTGCTGCACATGATCGACATCTTCCAGCAGAACCCCGACCTGCTCGCCGACTATCATCGCCGCCTGCCCTACCTGATGGTCGACGAATACCAGGACACCAACGTCGCGCAGTATCTGTGGCTGCGGCTGCTGGCGCAGGGCAAGGGCGCGGACGGGCGCAGCAATCTCTGCGTGGTCGGCGACGACGATCAATCCATCTACGGCTGGCGCGGCGCGGAGGTGGACAACATTCTGCGCTTCGAGCGCGATTTTCCGGGGGCGATGGTGGTGCGGCTGGAGCGCAACTACCGCTCCACCGGCAACATTCTCGCCGCCGCGTCGAAGCTGATCGATCACAACACTGGTCGTTTGGGTAAAACGCTGTGGACCGAGGACGAGCCCGGCGCGCCGGTGAAGGTGCGCGGCGTCTGGGACGGCGAAGCCGAAGCGCGGCTGATCGGCGACGACATTGAGATGTGGGTGCAGACACCGTTTCCTTCTCCCCTTGCGGGAGAAGGTGGCCCGAAGGGCCGGATGAGGGGTGCGGGCGCAATCACGGACGCAGGAACCGCCACCCCTCACCCGGCCGGCTACGCCGGCCACCCTCTCCCGCAAGGGGAGAGGGTCAAACGAGAGTACTCCGACTGCGCCGTGCTCGTGCGCGCCGCGTGGCAGATGCGGGCGTTCGAAGAACGCTTCCTGATGCTGCGCATCCCCTACAAGGTGATCGGCGGCCCGCGCTTCTTCGAGCGCGCCGAAGTGCGCGACGCACACGCGTACCTCCGCCTCATCCGCAGCGAGGACGACGATCTGGCGTTCGAGCGCGTCATCAACCAGCCCAAGCGCGGTCTGGCGGACGCCACGCTGAAGAAGCTGCACGCGCAGGCCAGCGCACGCACGCAGGTGTTCCAGTCCGACGAACCGCTGTTCGACATGCTGACCGGCGAAATCACGGAGCGCGAGCCGCCGGCGGAAATCACCGCCAGCACGCGATTTCGCAGCATGACCGAAGCCGCCCGCTATCTCGTGCAAGGCGATACACTGCCGCTGAAGGCGCGGACCTCCCTGCGCGGGTTTCTCAACGATCTCGATCGCTGGCGCGCCAAATCCAAACAGGTGAGCCACGTCGAACTCGCCGAGATCATTCTCGACGAGAGCGGCTACACCGAAATGCTACGCAACGACAAAAGCCCGACGGCGCAGACGCGGCTGGAAAATCTCAAGGAACTCGTCCAGGCGATGGGCCAGTTCGATACGCTGGAGGCGTATCTCGAACACGTCGAACTCGTGCTCGACATCGAGGCCGGCGGCGACGGCAACGAGGTGCATCTCTCCACACTCCACGCCGCGAAGGGTCTGGAATGGCCGCTGGTGTTCCTGCCCGGCTGGGAGGAGACCGTGTTCCCGTCGCAGCGCGCCATCGACGAGACGGGGCTCAAGGGTCTCGAGGAAGAACGCCGCCTCGCCTACGTCGGCATCACCCGCGGGCGCGAAAGCGTGCGAATCTCGTTCGCGGCGAACCGGCAGATCTACGGCCGCTGGCAGAGCGTGCTGCCCTCGCGGTTCGTGGATGAACTGCCGGAAGCCAACGTCGATGCGATCAGCGAAACCGGCTACGGCCGCAATGGCTCTTCCGGGGGCGTCGGCGAAGGCGGCGCGCGCTTTGAAGCGTACGCGCCCGGCGGGGGCTTCACTTCCGGCTACGAAAGCCCCGGCTGGAAACGCGCGCAGGACAGGATGGGCGGCGATCGTCCGTTCTCGCGCCCGCCCACCATCGACGGCGAAGCAAAGCTCATCGCCCGCACTGGCGCCAAGGACGTGAAGTTCGCCCTCGGCGTGCGCGTGTTCCACGACAAGTTCGGCTACGGCCGCGTCCGCGCCGTGGAGGGCAACAAGCTGACGGTGGATTTCGAAACGTCGGGCGAGAAGAAGGTCATCGACAGCTTCGTGAAGGCGGCTTGACCCCTTCCACACCGGCTCCATCCCGCCTAGATCGTCCCGGCAAAACGGAAAGACAGTGATGGGCGTAAAGGTCGAGAGCCTCATATTTCAGGTGTCGGCGCAGGCTGATCGCGGCGAGCAGGAACAGGCGCTGGCGCAGACCGGCCTGATGCCCGTCGTGCTGTTCGCCAACGGGCCGGAAAACCCGTTTCTCCTCGCCGCGCGGCCTGAAGATATCGATGCCGCGTTCGCCGTGTCGAAGGATCTGGCCGAGGGCATGGGCGCTGAACGGCTCGCGGTGCGCATGCGGGTGTTCGAGGCATTGGCGTATGCGATCGAGACGGACATGAAGTACCTCGCCGATCCGTCCGACTTTCCCAATGACGCGGTGATGATGCTGGTTGAGGCGCTCTACCAGTACGGCGTCGATGATGCGGCCGGCATCACGGCGTGCGCCGTGCGGTTCACGCGCGAGAACATGCAGGATCCGGAATTCGAAGCGGCGCCCGAAGAGCCTGCGGCCGAAGGCGAAGCCTGATGTTGCTGGTCACCGCCATCGGCCCGCTCGCCGCGATCAAGGCCGCTGCTGAGGCGTTCGACGACATCGACCCTTCCCCCGCTGACGCCGTGTCGTGGTTCGAGGAAGGCCACGGGCGCTTCCGGCTGGAGGTGTATGCCGATGGCGAAGACAACGCCGACGCGGCGGTCAAGGTTGTGTCCGCCGCCGCGCCCGACCTCGATCCGCGCATCGCGCCGCTGGTGGACGCCGACTGGGTGGCGATGTCGCTCGACGGTCTGCCGCCCGTGCGGGCGGGACGGTTCGTTGTCGCGGGCGCGCATGCGCTGGGCGCCGTGCGCGGCGGGCGCACGAAAGTCTGGATCGAGGCGAGCGAAGCGTTTGGCACCGGCCACCATGGCACGACACTTGGCTGTCTGATGATGCTCGACGCCGAACTCAAGCA
>JANNVF010000295.1:0-2567 GCA_031414315.1 Hyphomonadaceae bacterium
CCTCGGGCCTCCGCGTCGCGCAGAGCCTCGGCGGCCACATTCCGTGGGGCGAAACACTCACCCCCGCCGCTGCGCCCGCGCTGGCCGCCGCCGCATGAGTGCTGGCGCGCCCTTCGCCGCCGCTCATGAAGGCGCCACGACGCACGTGCGCTACGCGCCGTTCGAGCGGCGCTTCAGTTATCGTCTCGCGCAGGTCATGCTCGACATCGACCGCGTCGGCGACACCGCAAGCGCGCTGCGGCTGTTCGCGCACAACCGGTTCAATCTTTTCTCCTTCCACGATCGCGATCACGGTGATCGCTCCGGCGCGCCGCTCCGGCCGTGGGCCGAAGACCTGTTCCAGCGCGCCGGGGTCGTGCTTGGTGGCGGACGCGTCGATCTCCTCTGCTTTCCGCGCATGCTGGGCTACGTGTTCAACCCGCTGTCGATTTTCTTCGGCTACGATGTGGGCGGACGTCTGCGCGGTGTGATCTACGAAGTGAACAACACCTTCGGCGAAACCCACGCCTACGTCGCGCCCGTCGACGATGGCGAGACCCATGATCACGAGACGGCGAAGCTCTTTCACGTCTCTCCGCTGCTGCCGGTGCGCGGCGACTACCATTTCCGCATCCACACGCCCGGCGCGCATTTCCGGGTCGCGGTGGAGAACTTCATCGACGGCAAACGCCAGCATCTGGCGACGCTCGTCACCGAAGCGCGGCCGTTGACCGACGCCTGGCTGGCGAAGATCTTCTTCACCATGCCGCTGATGACCCTGCAGGTTGTGTTCGGCATCCACTGGCAGGCCTTGAAACTCTTCCTGCGAGGCGCACGTTATCATCGCAAGCCATCTTTGCCTGCGGAAGCATCCAGTGTTGCGGGTCCCAGCGTAGAACAGACGACCGAGAAGCAACTGGTGGAACACATACATGAGTGACGTGGCCATTCCGGCGCCCTTGGGCGTCTCCGCTTCAGGCGCCGAACCGCGCGTCGAGCGGGCGACCGCCGCGCTCATCGCCGGGCTGAAGGCGCCCGCCAGTTTCAAGGCGTGTTGCATGGCCGCGCTCAACGTGCGCGGCGGACGGGTCGTCATGACGTTGCCGGGCGGGCGACGTCTCGCCTTCGGCGACGCCGAAACGCCGTCCTGCGAGATGCAGGTGAAGGACTATGCCTTCGCGGCGCGCATCCTGTCGGGCGGCGACATCGGGCTGGCCGAGGGCTACATGGCGGGCGAGTGGGACACGCCAGATCTCTCCGCCGTGCTGATTTTTCTCAACGGCAACGTCGAGCGCATCATCAAGGTGTTTCGCGGCAACCTGCTGGCGCGCGCCCTGAACGCGTTCAAGAACCTGAAGCGCGAGAACACCCGCGAGGGATCGCGCAAGAACATTCTTGCACACTACGATCTCGGCAACCGCTTCTACGCCACCTGGCTTGACCGCACGATGACATATTCGGCGGCGCGCTATGATCGCACCAAATGCGGCGATCTCACCGAAGCGCAATTGGAGAAGTATCGCACGCTGGCGCGCCACATCGATCTGAAACCCGGCGAACACGTGCTGGAGATCGGCTGCGGCTGGGGCGGGTTTGCGGAGGTGGCGGTGAAGGAATTCGGCGCCCGCGTCACCGGCCTCACCATCTCCGACGAACAGCACGCCTTCGCCACCGAGCGCATGCAGCGCGCCGGCATTGCCGATCAGGTGGAGATCCGCTTGCAGGATTACCGCGATGTGCAGGGTCCGTTCGACAAGGTGGCGTCCATCGAGATGTTTGAAGCGGTCGGTGAGAAATACTGGCCGGCCTACTTCGCCAAGATTGCCGAAGTGCTGAAGCCCGGCGGGCGCGCCGGCCTGCAGATTATCACCATCCGCGACGATCTGTTCGAGCGCTATCGCACCCGGGTCGATTTCATTCAGCAGTACGTGTTTCCGGGCGGCATGCTGCCCAGCCTGCAGCGGCTCGACGAGGAAACCTCCCGCGCCGGCCTGACCCGCGACGGCGTCGACAAGTTCGGCGTCTCCTATGCCGACACCCTCGCCGAATGGGGTCGCCGTTTCCGCGCCGCCTGGGGCGACATCAGCCCGCTCGGCTTCGACGATCGCTTCAAGCGCCTCTGGCAATTCTACCTGAGCTATTGCGAAGCGGGCTTTCGCACCGGCAACACCGACGTGGTGCAGATCGCGCTGGCCAAGCCCTGAGGCGAATTGGGAGGATTGGCGCCCCCGCAATCCACCCCTGCCGAACCAGGACTGCGGGTCTGAAGACCCGCTCTTTGTCCTTGTACAGCAGCGAAACACAACGATGCGCGTCGGGAGACGCGCGGTCCTGTCTGGGCTATTTGCGCCATCCAATCCGGCAGGGTTTTCGGTGATGTAGAGTCCGCACATCGCTTCCGCACGGAGGGCAGCCTGATCATCTGTTCAAGGGCGCGGCGGCGATGCGATCGAGCGTGACTGCAGGTCATGGGGGCGCGCATGTAGTGCAAAACCATGACGGTCCGGGGCGCGATGTTTGAACAGCATCGTCCCGCGCGCCGCGTTGAACCTGACCCTCGGGTAAGCATGCCCGGACGCAGGCAACGC
>JANNVF010000296.1:0-2852 GCA_031414315.1 Hyphomonadaceae bacterium
CGCAGGATACCGTTCAGGTTCTCGCTCTGATCAAAAATGGCGCTCGCCTGCCTCTAAAGTCCGACTACGCGCTCCGTGGCGGCGACCACTTGCTGGTGGAAGGCGAACAGCGGGACCTTGAGCGATTCTGCAACGAGGCAAAGCTCGTCCTAGTCGGACAACGTCATAGGAACGATGGAGAAACGGCGTCCAGCGTTAAAACGCTAGAGGGCGTCGTGCGCGCTGAATCCAATCTCATCGGCGTTAGCCCGGCCCAGGCCCGCCTGCATGAGCGGTATGGTGTCAGTTTGCTCGCCATCCGACGCGAAGGGCGAAGTGTTGAGCAGGAGCTGCGGTCGCTTCGGTTTCGGGCAGGGGATGTCGCTGTTTTCAAGATCGAGGAGGATCATGCCGGAGAGATGTTCTCGGAGCTTGGCATCTTGCCGCTGTCGGAGCGGCCGATCCTTCTGGGGCAGAAACGGTTTGGCTACGTCCCCGTCATCGTGCTTGCCGCAGCCATCGTCGCAGTAGCTACAGGCGCATTCCCGATCGCCATTGCGTTCCCAGTCGCAGCGGTCGTCATCTTGCTGCTTGGCGTGATGAGCATGTCGGAAGCCTACCGATCCATCGAAGGGCCCATGCTCGTGCTGCTCGCCGCGCTGATCCCGATCAGCGAGTCAATCCAGCGCACAGGTGGCGACGCGTTGATTGCTGGGGTGCTCGCGAATGTCATGGGACCAATGCCGCATGTCTTAGGTATCGGCGTCCTTATCTTGGCGGCTATGGCGGTAACTCCGTTCCTGAACAATGCAGCGACAGTGTTGGTCATGGCTCCCATTGCAGCAGGAATCGCGCGCACCCTTGGTCACAATCCGGATGCGTATCTGATGGCGGTGGCAATCGGCGCAGCGTGCGATTTCCTCACTCCGATTGGTCACCAGTGCAATACCCTAGTCATGGGTCCCGGCGGATATCGGTTTACCGACTACTGGAAACTCGGCCTGCCATTGTCCATCCTCGTCGTTCTGACAGCGACCCCGCTCATCTTGTTGACCTGGCCGCTGACCCGTTAGCCGAAGGACGATCCATGGAAAAAGATCTTCAAGACTTGTCCCAGCTTGTACTGTTGAACATGGGCGCGACAACCATCACGCTCGGCAGTCTATTCGGCGCGATCGTCGTACTGGTGCTCGCGATGCTCACCGCGAAAATCCTGACCTACTCCCTTCGACGGTTGCGAGACCGGACCACCACGGGGCGCGGGGCGCTCTACCTGGTGGAGAAGCTCATTGGTTATAGCCTCGTTGGTGTCGGCATCATCGTGGCATTCACGACTTTGGGGCTCAATCTTTCGGCACTCACGTTTTTCGCCGGCGCCTTTGGACTTGGAATCGGTCTCGGACTTCAGGGGGTCGTCAAGGAATTCGTCTCCGGTCTCGTGCTCATCTTCGATCGTCTCATCAGCATCGGCGACTTCATCGAACTCGACAACGGCAAGCGCGGTGTCGTGCAGGAAATCGGGCCGAGGGCGACTCGTATTCGCACCAACGACAACGTCCATCTCCTGCTGCCCAATTCGGCCCTAATCGACAACATCGTCGTTAACTGGACGCTCCGAGACGCGGCGCGGCGGATTCACGTCCCCTTCTCAGTCGCCTACGGATCAGACAAAGTTCGCGTGCGCGAAGTTGTATTGGCCGCGGCGAAATCTGTCGCCTTCACCTTGCCCGACATCGCCGACCGGAAGACCCAGGTCTGGCTCGTCGGCTTTGGAGACTCCGGCTTGAAGTTCGAACTCGTGGTATGGCCCACCCTCGAAGCATCGAAGCGGCCCGCGGCCATGCAGGCCGCGTATACATGGGCCATCGACGACGCCCTGCGGGCCGAGGGCCTACACGTGCCGTATCCGCAGATGGACCTCCATATCAAGAGCATGTTCGGTAGAGAGCGCGATGATGCACTGCATGCACTTCGTCTCGACGGCGGCAATCCCGTAGTCGCGGCGCCACCGCCACCCCAAAGCACAGTGAACGACGCCGCCGAAGACCTTCAGCGCCCGCAAGAGTCTCTTGATCCGCCCGACGTACAGCAGATGAGGCCGAAGTAAACGACATTGCACGAACCATCGTTCGGCACACCTTCGCCGCTCTACTCCAGACTTCCCGCTTTGCTGAGGTTCGGAGCGACGCTAGGGGCGCCTGCCGGCCTACCCACGACGGTCTCCTATCGGCCGGGCCAAGATGGCCCCGCCGTGGGCCCGAGGTCGAGGCACCGTGAGTGACAAAACATCCCAGTTTCGGACTCTGGTACTGTTGAGCCCTAAAGCGGACTCTCAGGCGAAGGTCCGTCCTGCCCGCCAGGCGTTGGCGGCGGCGATTGATCCTGCTGGCGTTTGGCGGGATCGCCGAACTGGTAGGTCAACACAAGACGCACGCGCGCGCCGGGGCTGTCCCGCGTGGTGCGCTCGGTGTAGACGTCGGCATACACCTCGGTGGTGCGTACGCGGCTCGAGAACACGTCGGTGACGCTCAGGACGCTCACGACATCATTGGTGAAGCGTCGTCTCCAGGTCAGGTCGATCGTGCCGTAGCCGCGCGCGTCCGATTGCAGATCGTAGGTCGGGCCGTTCAGCGTGAAATTCAGCTGCACCTGGTCAGCGCCGACCGCCTCCTGATCGGTGTCGCGATAATCGAGCCGCGCGCTGCCGCCGTATTGCGTGACTGACCGCTGCACCGTCGCCCCGCCGCGCAACCCATCGAACGTCCGCTCCAGCAGGTTGCCGTTCACGGTGTAGCTCGAGCGGGGCGCCGGCGGCCAACGCGCCTGCAGTTGTTGCCCGCGCTCGTGGCTCTCGGCGTCGTTGTTGGGGGGGG
>JANNVF010000297.1:0-6319 GCA_031414315.1 Hyphomonadaceae bacterium
CACACGAAACGGGAAGGGCGGTGCGAAAACGATTTCAACGCGCACTTGGCCTACATCCACAACAACCCGGTGAAGCACCGGTATGTGGCGCGCCGCGCGGATTGGCCGTGGTCGAGCTGGGCGCGGTTCAAGGCGATGGCGATGTGGCCGGAGGATCGGCCGATGCCCGACGATTCGTATTTCGGAGAGTAGCGCGATCGGTAGGGTGCATTAGCCCGAAGGGCGTAATGCACCACGGTGTTCGAGGAAAAAACAAGGTGGTGCATTACGGGCTTTGCCCTAATGCACCCTACGAAATAGGGGGAAACCCACCCCCGCAATCCGCCCCCTCCACACGCGAAAGCGCCTGAAAACAAAGGCTCCCCGCCAAAAATCACGCCCGCAAATCCGGCAGGTCGCTCACCGGCCGCAAAATGCGAGCATGGAAAACTCAAGCGTCGAATGCTGGCGGACGGAAAAGCCGGCACGAAAAACCAAAATTCCACCGGAGGTCATGGCCGCCGCGCTCGATGAATACCGCAACGGCGGCTCGGCCACGGTCGTCGCGCTGAAGTACGGCTTCACGCCCGGCTGGCTCTACGCGTGCGCCGCGAAGGCCGGCATCCGCAAGATGATCCGCATCCCCGACGGGACGTTCGGTGATCCATTCGTGGAGCCGTCGCAGCGCGAGGAGATCGGCGCGCATCCGGTGCGCTACCTGCGCGGGCCGAACCGGTGGAAGGCGATCCGGCGCGACTACGAGGGCGGCTATCCTGCCGAGGCGTGCGAGGCGCGCTACGGCGTGCCGGAGGCGACCCTGCGCGACCGCGCCAAGCGCGAAGGCTGGCGGCGCAAGGACAAAAAGATCCCCGAGCCGCTGCTGCCGCTGGCCGATCCCAAACAGGTCTTCACCGATGCCGAGGGCGCCGAGCAGAGCGCGTGGCATGACATCGCGCACGAGGCGCAGCGGCCACCGTTGGCGCCGTGGTCGACATGGCTGCTGCAGGGCGGTCGCGGCGCGGGCAAGACGCGGGCAGGCGCCGAGTGGCTGGCCGAACGCGCGCTCGCCGCCGCGCGCGGTAGATTTGCAATTGTAGGCGCCACTTTACACGACGTGCGCGAGGTGATGATCAACGGGCCGTCGGGTCTGCGCAACCTGCCGGGGCGCGCGCGGCCGTCCTACGAGGTGTCGCGCCGGCGGCTGCTGTGGGCCAACGGCGCGGAGGCCTACGCGTTTTCCGCCGAGGAGCCCGAGCGTCTGCGCGGGCCGCAGTTCGAAGCCGCGTGGTGCGACGAGTTCTGCACGTGGCGCGGCGGCGACTACACGCTGATGCTGCTGCGCATGGGCCTGCGTCTCGGTGAGGCGCCGCAGCTTGTGGTGACGACGACGCCGAAGCCGATTCCGGCGTTGCGCAAGCTGCGCGCCGAGGCGTCGTGCGTGGTGACGCAGGCGCCGACGGCGATCAACGCCGCGCACCTGTCGAAGTCGTTCCTGGAAAATCTGCAGACGCTTTACGCCAACACGCGCTTTGTGCCTCAGGAACTGGAAGGCGTGCTGCTGGACGGCGAGGGCGCGCTGTGGCGCCACGCCGATCTCGTCGCCGCGCGCGGGCGTGCGCCGGAGCGGTTCGAGCGCGTCATCGTCGCCGTCGATCCGCCGGCGGGCTCGCACGGCGCGGCGTGCGGGATCATTGTCGCTGGGTGCGCTGCCGGGCGCGGCTACGTGCTGGCCGACCACACGGTCGCTGGCCTCTCGCCGCTCGGCTGGGCTGGCGTCGTGGCCGACGCCGCGCGCGCGTTCGGCGCGTCCGGGATCGTCGCCGAGGCCAACCAGGGCGGCGAGATGGTGCGCAGCGTGCTCGCGCTCGGCGGCGCGCCGTGTCCGGTGCAGCTGGTGCACGCCACCCTCTCCAAGCGCGCCCGCGCCGAGCCGGTGGCCGCGCTCTACGAGCAGAACCGCGTCATCCACACCGGCGCGTTTCCGGCGCTGGAGGAGCAGCTGATGGCGCTCGGCGCCGGCGACGGCGAAGGCCGCCTCGACCGCGCCGACGCGCTGGTGTGGGCGATCACCATGCTGCTGGTGGAGGCCCCGCCGCCGCGCCCGCGCGTGCGCCAGCTCTGACATGACACCGCAACGCTCCGGATGCTACCAAGCGCGATGGCTCCACCCGCCACCCCCTGGTACGCCCGCGACACCACGCCCGGCTACATCCTGCTCGGCGCCACGGTGGCGTCGTTCGCGCTGAACAACAGCTTCGCAGGCGATGCGTTTCGCGGCGTGCTGGGCGCCAGCGTCGACCTGCGGCTCGGCGATTTCCTGGCCCACACCACGGTCGCCAAGTTCATCAAGAACGCGTTGATGGCGGTGTTCTTCCTGTTCGTGGGGCTGGAGCTCAAGCGCGAGTGCATCGAGGGCCCGTTCCGCAATCGCCGCGAGGCAGCGCTGCCGGCGCTCGGCGCGCTGGGCGGCATGGCGGCGCCGGCGCTGATCTACCTGCTGATCGCCACGCAACTGCATCCCGCCGCGAACGACGCACTGGCGCGCGGCTGGGCGATCCCCACCGCCACCGACATCGCGTTCGCCATCGGCGTGCTGTCACTGCTCGGACCGCGCGTGCCGCCGGGCCTGCGCCTGTTCCTGCTGGCGCTGGCCATCGCCGACGATCTCGGCGCCATCCTTGTGATCGCGTTGTTCTATTCCGGCGATGTGGCGCTGATCCCGCTGGTGATCGCGGCGGCGCTGTTTGCTGCGCTCATGTGGCTCAACCGCAGGGGCGTCATGAAACTCTGGCCGTACTGGGCGCTGGGGCTCGCGCTCTGGGCCGCGATGGCCGGCACCGGTGTGTCGCCGACGCTCGCCGGCGTGCTCACCGCCATCGCGGTGCCGATGCGTGGGCCGGACGGGACATCGCCGCTGGTGACCGCGGAGCATGCGCTGAAGCTGCCGGTGCAGCTCGGCGTGATGCCGATCTTCGCGCTGGCGGTGGCGGGCGTCGCGATCGAAGGCGCGGGGCTGGCGGCGGCGCTGGCGCATCCGGTGACGTTGGGCATCGCGTTCGGCCTGCTGCTCGGCAAACCGCTGGGCATCGTGCTGCTGCTGTGGCTCGGATCGAAACTGCTGCGCCAGCCCATGCCGGCGCCGGCGCCACACCTGACCGGCGTCGCGCTGATCGCCGGCGTCGGCTTCACCATGAGCCTGTTCGTGGGCGCGCTGGCGTTTCCCGATCACCCCGACATCGAAGCGCCCGTGCGCTTCGGGGTGCTGGGCGGCTCGCTGCTGGCGGCGGTGACCGGCCTGCTGTTGCTCAACATCGTGCTGCCGCGCGGCCACGCCGCCGATCCAGGATCTGCCCTGTCGAAAGACGAGGATCTGGCCGAAGCGCGCGGCGTGCTGGAAGATCAGGACTGAATTGTGCGCGGCGCACGGCGCCCGATGGCCGGTTTGCGCGTTGCACTGGTACGTCGATTTCGCGGGCGAGCAGATGTCCCCGCGCAGCGACCCGCCGCCATACTACCAGGGCTATCGCAAGAGGTGGGGACGACCTGACGCCGTAGGACACACGACCATGCTTGACCTGACTCAGATCGAACCGCCGCTCGTCCCGGTGACCGACCCGGAAGAAGATCCCGCGCCGAAGATCATCGAAGGCGTTGCGCGCGAGATCCCTCCCGCGACGCCGCCGCGCGACGGCAGTTACACGTTCGCGCCGCGCCGCCGCATTTCGGTCGTCTCCAACCACTGGTAGCTGGTCACGGCCACCCTCCCTATCGAGGGAGGGAGGGCGTTACCGCTTTGCCCGCACGCCCAAGGTGATCGCGCGGCTCTCGGCAGGAAAATAGCGGTCGTTTCCGAACGCGAAGTCGGCGCGCTCGGCGTAGCGGATGTCGGCGAGGTTGCGCACCGCGATGTAGAGCGCGGCGTTTCCCGTGGGCGCCCAGGTCGCGCGCAGGTCGAACACATCGTGGCCCGGGTAGCTGCGGGTGTTGGCGGCGTTGGTGAAGTAGTCGCCCATGTGCGTCCAGCCGAGTTCGCCGGACAGCGCGTCCGTCGGGCGCCACCTGAGCTGCGCGTTGGCAAGGCGGCGTGGCGCGCTGTCGATGTCGTCGCCGCTGACGATGCTTTCGCCCGCGCGCGTCACCGGATCGCTGAATGCGTAGGTGTGCTCGGCGTAGGTCAGCCAGCCGCTGAGTTCAAAGGACGCGCCGAGCGGCGTCGCGCCTGAGACCTCCACGCCTTCATGCTTCGTGCGCGCGAACGGCACGGTGAAACCGTCGGCGTTGCGGAAGGCGCTGTTCTTCTTCTCCATCGTGTAGAGCGCGATCTCGAAGCGCGCGGCGCCGAGGCGCGCGCGGTAGCCGAGTTCGGCGCTGTCGATGGTCTCGGCTTTCTGGTCGCCGGGGCGCTGCAGAGTCTGCAGCGAATAAAGGTCGGTCACCTGCGGCGCGCGTCCGCCGCGGGCGAGGTTAAGCCACACGGACGAGTCTCCGTTGATGGTGTGGATGAGACCTATCTTCGGCGTCAACGTCTCGAACGTGTCGCTGCGGTCCGCCGGGCGACGGAAGCGCCCCACATCGTTGTTCGGCGCGTGGTTGTCATACTCGTATTTCGACTGCTCGCCGCGCACGCCGGCGACGAGGCGCCAGTCCGGCGCGAACGCCCAGCTCGCCTGCGCGTAGAGTGCGAGCACCGTGGCGTCGACCGTGTAGTCGTAGTGCAGGCCCGTGACGTAGCCCGCCGGTTGCGTGGCGATGGACTGGACTTCGCGCAGGTCGCCGATGGTGCGGTCGACGTCGGCGCCGACGATGAGGCCGAGCGTTTCGGACGGATCCCAGTAGAGCGCGGTCTGCACGCCGCCGCCGGTCTGGCTGGTCTCCTCCAGCGCCTTCGATGGCAGGAAGTGCTGCAGCAGGTCGGTGTCCACGGTGCGCGCGAACGGCGTGACGGTGAGGGAGAGCTCGCCGAAGTCGCGCGACAATGAAGCCTGGCCGCGCAGCACTTTTGAATTGC
The DNA here is from genome assembly GCA_031414315.1 of Hyphomonadaceae bacterium. Taxonomy (GTDB): domain Bacteria; phylum Pseudomonadota; class Alphaproteobacteria; order Caulobacterales; family Aquidulcibacteraceae; genus VFBF01. Next base: position 4,988 of record JANNVF010000297.1, read on the forward strand.
GATAGGCCTCCGGATTGGCGTTGCGGCGTGCGAGCGTCTCGTTGCGATAGGCGTTCGCGCCTTCGACGAAACCGGCGGTTTCCTGTTCGAGATTGACGAACGCGATGCGCGAGGTGAGGGACCAGGCGCCGAGTGTGGTGTCGAAGCCGACGAGCGCGTGCTGTTCGTCGAGGCTCGCGTTGTCGCGCCAGCCGTCTTCGTGTTGTGCGGAGAGGCCGAGCAGAGCGGCTGACGACGCATCCAGGGACGTCGACACTTCGTCGCCGCGCACGTGAACCAAATCGACCGTTGGGAACGTGGCGAGAGCCGTCGCGCGATACCGGCCGAATGAGCCGACGCTGACGTCGATTTCCTTCTGACCGATCGCACGATGGGATCGGCCCGGCGCCCGCGTTACGACATTCACCACACCATGCACCGCATTCGAGCCGTACAGCGCGCTGCCCGGCCCACGCGTCACTTCCACGCGCTCCGCGAAATCGAGGCTCGTCTCGTAGAGTTCGTTGATGTTCGCAAACCCCGGCGCGCGGATCGGCACGCCGTCTTCCAGGATCAGGAACGAGCCCGCGCCCTGGCCGCCGGTCAGCACCGGGCTGCGGATCGCCGGCAGGCTCTCCACGCCCGAGCCGCGATGGATGGCGACGCCGGGGATGCGGTTGAGCGCCTCGCTCGGCGCCTGCGCACCGATGGTGTCGAGATCGTCGCGCGAGAGGGAGGCAGCGTTCGACGGCAGCGTGGTCAGCGCTTGCGCGCGCCGCTCGGCGGTGACGACGATCTCGTCGTCGGCGTGGGCCGTAAGCGGCGCGAGCGTGAGGGAGGCGAGGAAGAGCGTGGAGAGGCGCATGGGCGGGTTGTAGCGCGCGGCGATGTCGGAGGCACGGCGCTTCGCGCGCCGCGATGGTTAACCCTCGCCCGCTTGCGGGAGGGGGACAGACTGAGCGCAGCGAAGTCAGGGTGAGGGCCCGGTGTCGCAAAATGAGTCTCGTTCTGCGCCAGCCCTCACCCGGCGCTTCGCGCCACCCTCTCCCGCAAGCGGGCGAGGGTTATTTACGTCGTGCTTTCCACGCCGCCGCCGTCTGGCCCCACAGGTCCACCGGCGCATTCTGGTACGGCGCGGGCAGCTGGCCCGGCCCGCGGTTCACCGAGCCGAGCCGCATCGCCAGCTTCTGCGAGTTGATGTTGTCGGGATGGATCGAATGGATAATGTCCTTCCAGCCAAGCACATCGACGGCGAAATCCATCGAAGCGATCGAGCCCTCGAGCGCATAGCCCTTGCCCCAGACATCGCGGATGACGCCCCAGCCAACTTCAAGGCCGGGCCAGCCATGCGGC
>JANNVF010000298.1:0-16462 GCA_031414315.1 Hyphomonadaceae bacterium
CGACCGTGGCGTTGGTCAGCCGGTCGATCAGCAGGAAGCCGCCGAGGTCGCGGCTTTCCGCGTAGGGGGCGAACGCGACGGCCTCGTCGAGTGCAATGTTGACGACGCCGATCTGGTTGAGCGGCAGGGTCGTCGCGGAGAGATGCTCCTGCGTCTCCACGTTGAGCGCGTACTTGATGTGCGTGACGCGTGCGTTCGCGGTCTTTGTGCCGATCCGCAGGGCGTACCCGCGGCCGGGCACCAGCGGCTCGGCGCCGAGCCACACCAGCGTTGCCTCGAACTGGTCGGCGCGGGCGACCGGCGCCGATGCCAGCGCGATCACATCGCCGCGCGACGCGTCGATCTCGTCGGCCAGCGCGAGCGTCACCGATTGACCGGCGATGGCCTGCGCCAGATCGCCATCGGCGGTGACGATGCGCGCAATGGCCGTTTCGGGACCGTTCTGCGTTGCGGTGATGCGATCGCCGGGCGCGACGCGGCCCGACGCGATGCGGCCCGCGATACCGCGGAAGCCGGGTGTCAGGCGGTTGATCCATTGCACCGGCATGCGGAACGACTGCGCCGAGAGGTCCGCGCCAACCACCTCCGCCGCGTCAAGATGCTCGATCAGCGTCGGTCCCGCGTACCACGGCATGTGCGTGCTGCGCGCGGAGAGATTGTCGCCGTGGACGGCGCTGAGCGGGATCGCGGTGACCTGTGCGCCTTGCAGAGTCTTCGCATACGCGTCGAACTGCACAACGAGGCGCTGAAACGCATCGACCGACCAGCCAACGAGATCCATCTTGTTCACGGCCAGCACGAAATGGCGCACGCCGAAGAGCCACGCGATGGTCGCGTGCCGGAAGGTCTGTGTGCGCAGGCCCTTCTGCGCGTCGACCAGCAGCACCGCGAGATCGGCGGTGGAAGCGGCGACCGCCATGTTGCGCGTGTATTGTTCGTGCCCCGGTGTGTCGGCGACAATGTAGCTGCGTGCGGGGGTGCGGAAATACCGGTACGCGACGTCGATGGTGATGCCCTGTTCCTGCTCGGCCGACAGGCCGTCGAGCAGGGCGGAGAAATCGAGCGGCCCTTCGCCGGCTTTCGCCTTCAGCGCGGCCAGATGATCCTCCGGCACCAGGCCATAGTCGGCGAGCATGCGCCCGATCAGCGTCGACTTTCCGTCGTCCACCGAACCGCAGGTGATGAAGCGCAACAGGGACGCCGCCATCAGAAATAGCCCTCCCGTTTCATCATCTCCATCGAGCGCGCTTCGCCGTGGTCGATCAGGCGGCCCTGCCGTTCCGATGTCCGTGCCCGGTCTATCTCGGCGATGATCTCGGCGACGGAGGTGGCGTTGCTCTCGATCGCGCCGGTCAGCGGATAGCAGCCCAGCGTGCGGAAGCGAACCTTGAGCGCGGTGGGCCTTTCGCCGGGCATGAAGCGGAAGCGGGCGTCATCAACCATGATCAGCGCGCCGTTTCGCTCCACCACCGGTCGCTCGGCCGCGAAGTAGAGCGGTGCGATCTCGATGTTCTCCTGCGCGATGTAGGCCCACACGTCGCGCTCGGTCCAGTTCGACAACGGGAAGACGCGGAACGATTCGTCGTCGCGCTTCTGCAGGTTGGCGAGGCGCCAGAATTCCGGTCGCTGGTTGCGCGGATCCCAGACGTGGGCGGCGCTGCGCAGCGAGAACACGCGCTCCTTGGCGCGGCTTTTCTCCTCGTCACGCCGGGCGCCGCCGAAGCAAGCGTCGAAGCCGTGCGCGTCGATCACCTGCCTGAGCCCCTCGGTCTTCCAGAGGTCGGTGTGAACGCTGGCGCCGTGGTCGAACGGGTTGATGGCGCGGGCGACGGCGTCGGGGTTCTTGTGGACGATGACCTCGGCCTTGGCGGCGGCGGCATCGCGCAGCGCGTACATGTCCTGGAACTTCCAGGTCGTATCCACGTGGACGAGCGGGAACGGCGGGGCCCCTGGGTGGAATGCCTTCAGCGCCAGATGCAGCAGCACGCTGGAATCCTTGCCCATCGAATAGAGCATGGCCGGGCGCCGGCAGGTGGCCACGACCTCCCGCAGGATCTCGACGGCGTCGGACTCCAGCGCCTGCAGGGGCGTGAGCGCGGTGTCGGACGGCGGATGCGGCAAAACGGATCCCTGGAAAGGGCGCACTCTAGAAGAAGGGCCCGGCCACCGGAATACGGGTGAGCAGGGCGATTGAGGGTATCTGTCTGAACTGGCAGACGTGAACCAGACGGGCGCGTGTACCATTGCCGCTCCCCCTGATATGACCAGACGCCGCATGATCATCTCGCACAAACACAGGTTCATCTTCGCGGCCATCCCCAAGACGGGCACCCACTCGGTGCGCCGGGCGCTGCGGGCGCACATGTCCGCCGACGATCTGGAGCAGGTGGGCTTGTTTGTGCAGAAGGCCTTCCCGTTCGAGGAGTTGGCCGCGATCAAGCACGGTCACATTACCCTGAGCCAGATACGTCCCTTCGTCGGTGAGGACGCCTTCGCCAGCTACCTCAAGTTCGCGTTCGTGCGCCATCCGCTCGACCGGTTCGTGTCGTACTGCTCATTCATGACCCGGGACACCGGCGCGTTCGCCAGAGACCCTGCGGCGGTGATGAGTCACGTCCTTGATCATCCGCCCCTGCAACACATCCTGTTTGCACCACAGCACATCTTCGTCACGGACAAGAACGGAGCCTTACTTGCCGACACGGTCGGTCGGGTCGAGGACATGCAGGCATCTTATGACACGATCGCCGCTCGCCTGGGCTTGCCCGGCGCCGAACTTGAGCGCGCGAACAGCTCGCAGCGGGGCGATTACCGCGCCTATTACACGCCGTCGCTCGTCGAACGCGTGACCCAGCTCTACCAGCGGGATTTCGAGCTGTTCGGCTACAGCGTCTGAGCGCGTCGTCCGGTTTCAAATGGGCGAAGGTGGTGTACTTCTTGTTTGTCGCAGGCGGACGCCGGGTGAGACATGGATTTCGGAGCAACCCACCGCTTCCTGAAGCGCGTCGATATCGAACCGTTAGTGGAGCGGATCCGCACGGTCGATGAGGCCCTGTGGGACAGCGAGGAGGCCATGCGCCAGACCATGACCGGCGCGCGGCCCACCCGGGCGATCTACATCTACTATACCAATGCCCTCTACATGCCGCACGACCGTCCGGTCACGCAGGCGGACGTCTCGCGCCGGGCCGGCTGGGACTGGTTCAGCCCGACCGTGTTGCCGATCATCGAGGAGCTTCAGGCCTTCTACCCGCCCGGCGGTGTGGTGGTGGCCTGCCAGATCGCGAAACTGCTGCCGGGGGGGCGCATCAATCGCCATCAGGACATCGCACCGCTGCTGCGCGCCAGCCACCGCATTCACGTGCCGCTGATCACGTGGCCGGAGGTCACCTTCTTCATCGACGACACGCCGTTCACGTTCGAGGCCGGCCACGCGTTCGAGCTCAACAACCAGCGGTTTCACGAAGTGCGCCACGGCGGCACGAAGGACCGGTATCACCTGATCCTAGACATCCTGCCGGCGGGCTACGATCCAGCTCCCATGGCAGAAGTTCTCCGGTCCGACGTCGCCAGGCTGGTGCCCCGGATGAACAACTGAGGGCTATCCGGAGGTGGCAAGACGCCGCCTTCTGGGCCGATGGTGCTGCCCCAAACCGCTTGGAAATCTTGACTTCGGGGACGCTGCGGCGTTCTGTGCGGCCGGTACTTCGGTCGACTCGACACATGTTTGCGCGCCTCGGCGCCATCCTATTCGTTGCCCGCCAAAGTCCACCCCGCCAACGGGCGCGTCAGACATGGTGTCTGCGCGACTCATTGGCGTCGCATTGGGAAGGAGAGACGATGGCTACGGGCATCGTGAAATGGTTCAACCCGGACAAGGGTTTCGGCTTCATCGCGCCGGATGGCGGCGGCGGAGACGTTTTCGTCCACATCAGCGCCGTCGAGCGCTCGGGCCTGACCGGCCTGCGTGAAGGCCAGGCGATCAGCTACGAAGTACAGGTAGACCCGCGCAAGGGGAAACCTGCTGCCGTCAACCTGAAGCCCGTCTAAACATGGCCAAGGAAGAACTCATGGAGTTCGAGGGCGTGGTGACGGAGGTCCTGCCGGAAGGCAGGTTCCGCGTCACGCTCGAGGGCGGCCACGAAGTTCTCGCGTATACCGGCGGGCGGATGAAGCGGAATAAAATCCGCACGCTCGCCGGTGACCGCGTGACGATCGAAATGTCGCCTTACGACGCCGATAAGGGTCGGGTCGTGTTCCGGCACAAGACCGAAGGCGCGCCAGGTGGCGGAGGCGGCGGTCGAAGGCCAGTTCGCAGGCGTTAACCGAGGCAAAGCATGTCCGTAGCCGACAAGATCCCGACGCTGAATGACAAGGATCTGGAGGTGCTGCGCGGAAATGCGGAGCGCCTGCTGACCAGCGAGAATGCGCATCAGCGCAACTCCGCCGTCGAGCTGATGCCGATCATTCTCGCAGAAATCGCCTCCCGGGTGCCCCCTCCGGCCCCGCCGGCGCCGCCGACTCCGGCTGCGCTCAAGAAAGCCGCAGCGAAGAAGGCGGCCGAGGAGAAGGCTGCTGCCGCCAAGAAGTCCGCGAAAAAGCCGGCGAAAGCCGCCAAGGGGGCTGCCAGGCCACCGGCGTCCGAGCCCGTGATCGCCGCTGCGCCAGCAAAGACTCCAGCGGCCAAGAAGGCCCCTGCTGCGAAGGTCACGCCCGTCGCGCCGCCGCCTGAACCTGCAGTGGTCGCCCCGAACACCGCGTCGGCGAAAAAGGCGGCCGCCGCGAAGGCCGCGCCTGCCAAAGCTGAACCGGTGAAGGTTGAGCCCGCCAAGGTCGAACCTGCCAAGCGGGTCGCAAAGAAGGCCGCCGTGAAGGCGCCGCCGGCTGCGCCGACCCCGGTAAAGGCCGCGCCCGCCAAAGTCGCCGCCAAGGCCGCTCCAACGCCGACGCCCGCCAAGGCGGCCACGAAACCAGCGGCGAAGGCTCCGGCCAAGACCGCCGCCAAGGCGCCTGCGCCGAAGCCAGTCATCCCTGCCAAGCTCGCGCCCGGGAAGGTTGCTACTCCCACCCCAGCCCCGGCGAAGGTTGCGGCAAAGTCGACGCCGGCCAAACCTGCGCCAGCAAAGGGCGCCGCCAAGGCGCCGCCAAAAGCTCCGGCCCCCGCCGCGCGGAAGCCGGAGGCCAAGAAGGCCCCCGCCAAGTCTGCGCCGAAGAAGGCCGCGAAGTAGCGGAAGGCGGTTCTGGTCGCGCAATTTGCCCGGCCAGGTCAAGGACCCGGCCGGATTGCGCTCAGCGCTTGTTCTCGACTTCGTACTTGGGCATGTCCGCGCGGAGCGTTTCGTAGAGGCGCAGCGCGAAGCTGTCGGCGCTCTCGTCCACGAAGTCCTCGAAAAACTCCTCGAGGTTGGACTCGAAGACGTATTCCCCGTCCTGCGCCACGATGAAGCCCAGCGCCTCGTCGGTGCCGGTGTGAACGATCTCGATGATCGTCTCGTCGTCGTCGTCGCCGAGCTGGAACGTGAGCCGCCGACTCTTGATCTTGTCCTGGATCAGCGGGAGCAGCGCCTGCAGCGCCGCCAGATCGTCAAACGCCTCGTCCTCGGTGGTCAGCGCCGCTTCAAGCCGCTTGCGGGCGCTGTCGACTTCATCGTCGAAGGCCATGGGGTCCTCCTTCCGGTACAAATTCTGTGGTCGCGAACAAAGGCGCCCGGCGCGGTTCCGTCAAGTCGGCCGCCAAGATCAGATCGCCGCTTCGAACAGGCTCTGGAAGAACGCCCAGCCGCCGGTCCTGCCAACCGCGGGATCGGCGCAGCGGTCCGGGTGGGGCATCATGCCGAGCACGTTGCCCCGGTCGTTCATGATGCCGGCGATGTCGTTGGAGGACCCGTTGGGATTGTCGAGATAGCGGAACACCACGCGGCCGTCTTTCTCCAGCCGCTCCAGCGTCCCGGCGTCCGCAAAGAACCGTCCATCGCCGTTGCCCACCGGCATTACCGTTTCGCGGGCGTCGCGGTAGGCGCGAGTGAAGGAGGTATTGCCGTTGGCGATTCCCAGCGGCGTGTCCTTGCAGATGTAGCGCATGGATTCATTGCGCATCAACGCGCCGGGCAGGAGGCCGCATTCGGTCAGCACCTGGAAGCCGTTGCAGATGCCAGCCACCAACCGCCCCTCGTCGGCGTGCTGGCGCACCGCCTCCATAACCGGGCTGCGCGCGGCCATGGCGCCGGAGCGGAGATAGTCACCGAACGCAAAGCCGCCGGGCAGGACCACCACATCGAGCCCGTCGGGCAGTGCGGTCTCGTCATGCCAGATCATTGTGGGTGACACCCCGGTGACGCGCGCGATGGAGGTCGCGCAGTCGCGATCGCAGTTGGAGCCGGGGAAGACGATGACGGCGGATTTCATGGGGGTTTTCTAGTGCGCGTCGGCGCGATATCCAAGCGAGAGACGATGAAAGTGTCCCACCGATGCCGCTGCTTTTGATCGCCGTGCTCGTCGCCTGCGTCGCGGTCACCGGGGCGCTGACGTGGGTGTTGTTCCGCGCCGGGCTGGATCGCTAGGCTGGCCGCCACGTCAGCTCGACAGTTACGCCGTTCGGATCCTTCAGGAACGCCTGCCGGCCAAAGCCGCTGGGAATGTCCTGCGCGACATAGACCACCCCCGCCGCGTCCAGCCGCACCAGCGCCGCTTCGAAGTCTACAACCGTGAAGGAGAAATGATCGAGCGCGCCGTCCGGGGTGCGGGCCTCGGTACGTTCAACGAGATGCAGGACCGCTTGATCGCCCACGTACAGCCATGCGCCTTCGAAGCCGACGAAGTCAGGGCGCGGGCCGGATCGGAGACCGAGCACGTCGGTGAAGAACGCGATGGTCTCCTTGAGCTTCACGGTCGAGATGTTCGCGTGATTGAGCCCGGTGATCATCGCGGCGACTTTCCTGAAAGGGTCTACACGATCTCGACGCGGTAGCTCTCGATCACGGTATTGGCGAGCAGCTTCTCGCACATGTCTTTCACGGCGGCGGCGGCCTGTTCGCGGTCATCGCCCGCCAGTTCGAGCTCGATCACCTTGCCGACGCGTGCATCGGCAACGCCGGCAAACCCCAGCCCGTGCAGCGCGTTGGCGACGGCCTTGCCCTGCACGTCGAGAACGCCTGGTTTCAGGCCCACCGTGACAATCGCTTTCATGTCGCGCGCCTTAGTGGATCGCTTCGCCGGCGGCGGCGGCCTTCAGTATGCCGAGGCGGCGCGCCACTTCCACGTACGCCTCGGTGACGTTGCCGAGGTCGCGGCGGAAGCGGTCCTTGTCCATCTTCTCGTTGGTCTGCACGTCCCACAGACGGCAGCTGTCGGGACTGATCTCGTCGGCGATCACGGTACGGACCATGTCACCCTCGTAGAGCCGGCCGAACTCGATCTTGAAATCCACCAGCTTGATGCCGACCGCGGCGAACATGCCGAACAGGTAGTCGTTCACCCGCAGCGTCAGCGCCATGATGTCGTCGATCTCCTGGGTGGAGGCCCAGTTGAACGCGGTGATGTGCTCCTCGGCGACCATCGGGTCGTGGAGGGCGTCGTTCTTGTAGTAGAACTCGATGATCGAGCGCGGCAGCGGCGTGCCTTCCTCGAGCCCCAGCTTCGTGGACAGGGAGCCTGCCGCGACGTTGCGGCACACGACTTCAAGCGGGATGATCTCCACCTCGCGCACCAGTTGCTCGCGCATATTCATGTACTTGATGAAGTGCGTCGGCACGCCGATGGCGTTCAGGTTCTGCATGATGAAGGCGCTGATCTGGTTGTTGACCACGCCCTTGCCTTCCAGGATGGCCTTCTTCTGCGCATCGAAGGCGGTCATATCGTCCTTGAAGTACTGGATGACAGTTCCCGGCTCAGGACCCTCGTACAGAATCTTGGCCTTGCCTTCGTAGATCTTCTTGCGGCGGGACATCTGGAAGTCCTCCACCATGCCTGGGGCATGGAAATAGTATGCGAATAGGCGCGGCGACTTGGGTGCGAGCGTGCTCCACGAGGTGGCCGGGTCAAAGAACCTTAGAGGAATCGCTCTGGCGTCACAATGTCGGCCTGCGGGGCCCTGCGTTCAACCGGGATCGGGTTCAGCCAACAGTTTGTGACCCGACAGCCTCGGGCGATTGATCCGGAGCGCGCGCGTCTCTATCTCCGGGGCGAGACGTTTGAAGGAAAGCCACATGAGCGAGTTCGACGACCGGGGACGGGCCCAGGAAAAGAAGTTCGAACTCGACCAGGAGCTGGAATTCCGGGCGCAGGCGCGCCGGGCGAAGCTGACGGGCCTGTGGGCGGCCGGCCTCATGGGCATGACCGGCGATCCTGCCGACGCCTACGCCAAGAGCGTCATTCTGGCGGACCTTGAGGAAGCCGGCGTCGAGGACCTGTTCCGCAAGGTCCACGCCGATCTGGTGGCGAAGAATGTGGCGCCGTCCGACCACCTGATCCGGACCAAGATGGCGGAATTCCTGGAAGTGGCCCGCCAGCAGCTGCGCGACGGGGTCTAGCCCGCCAGCCGGGTCCGTCAGCCTAGCCTGAAAGCCCGGCCCGCCAGAGCACGAACGCGTAGGTATCGGCTACCTCAGCGTCCCGTTGCGCGCGGGTGGACCCGAGCCCGTGCCCGGCGTCATAGTCGATCCGCAGAATGACAGGGTTGGCGCTGGCTGTGGCGGCTTGCAGGTGCGCGGTCATCTTGGCGGCCTGCCAGGGATCGACGCGCGGGTCGGTGATGCCGGTGGTCAGCAGTACGGCGGGATACGACGTGTCCTTCGTGACATGCTGGGTGGAATCCATCTCGTAGAGGCCCTTGAAGCCGTCTTCGGTCGTCACGCTGCCGAACTCGGGGATGTTCGGCGGGCCGTTCTGCGAGAACTCCGCGCGCAGGTTGTTGGACACGCCGACATTGTCGATCACCGCCGCGAACAAATCCGGGCGTTCCGTCATCGCGCGCCCGACCGTGATGCCGCCGGCCGAGCCGCCCTGGATCGCGAGTTTTTCCTTGCGGGTGAAGCCGAGGCGAATGAGTTCCTCGCACGCTGCGATGAGATCGCGCCACGTGTTCGGCTTGGTCAGCAGGCGTCCGCCCTCGTGCCAGGTGTGCCCGTACTCGCCGCCGCCGCGCACGTGCGCAGTCGCCAGCACGCCGCCATGATCGAGAAACGCCAGCGTACGCGGCAGGAACGCGGGGTCGAGAGTGATGCCGTAGCTGCCGTACGCGCCGACCAGCGCCGGATTCTGACCGTTGAGCTGGATGGATTTCTTGAACACGATCGAGACGGGGATCTGCGTGCCGTCCGCCGCCGGCGCGAAAATCCGCTTTGAGTCGTACTGCGAAAGGTCGAGCGCCGGCTGTGGCTGCCAGCCCGTATCGTAGAGCTGCCGGGTGGCGTGGGTGTAGTTGTAGAGCGTCGGCGGCCGCACCCAGCTTTCCAGCAGGATGTCACAGCCGGCTCTATCGTCGCTGGTGCGGACACCGATGGCGCCTTCGAACGGCAGTGGCACCTCGGCAACAGCGCCATCCGGGGCGATGCGGGGCACGCGGACGACGCCGCCGTCGAGATCGCTGACATAGACCGCGTCCGCCGCTGGTGAGAGGCCCACGATCACCCGATCACTTTGCGGCACGACGAGTTCCGCGCGAGACAGGATCGGGTTGCTCGCGCGGACCTTGAGCACCCGGTAGCGCGGCGCGTTCTTGTAGGTGAGCAGGTAGAGCTGGTCACCGCGTTGCGCGAAGGTCGTGACCTTGTCTTCGGCGGTGCAGACGCGGTTCCAGACAGGCGCACCCGCGATGAGGTCGGCGAGGCGCGCGGTGTAGAGGGTGATCTCGTTCTGCACGCCGGAGAACAGGCCCGCCGTTACGTATTGCGCGCCGTGGGTCACGAACACATTAGGAAACGCGATCTCCGGAACATCCACGCTGGCGTACTGGCCGCGCGCCAGCACGCGGATATCGGCGGTCGGCTCCGTGTTGAGACGGTGCAGCCAGCAGACAGAGTTCTTGTAGTAGGTCTCGCTCCCCGCAGCGGCCCCTTCGGCAAGGCGGTTGAAGAAGAAGCCGGTTCCGTCCGAGAGCCAGGACGGACTAGCATACTGCGCGCGGTCCATGCGCTCCGGGAAGATCGCGCCGGTCGCGACCTCCATGATGTGGACGACGGAGTTTTCTGACCCCGCCGGTGAAAGTCCGTAGACGATGTGCACCCCGGTCGGGCTCGCCAGCCACCAGTCGAGCGACACGTGCGTCTCGCCCTGGCGCAGCGTAGCGGGATCGATCAGCACGCGCTCGGCGCCGAGTGCATCGCGGACGAACAGCTTGAACTGGTCGGCGCCGGCAGGGCGCTTTTCATAGAAGACGTTCGGGCCCGCCCGTTGCGAACCGCCGATGAACACCACGTCACCGGACAATGCCGACACGCGCGCTTTCATCGCGGGCAAGCCTGGAATCGCGTCGAGCGTGCGGCGCGCATAGGCCGCCTGCGCGCGCATCCACGGATCGAAGTCAGGGTCGGTCTTGTTTTCCATCCAGCGGTAAGGGTCGATGATCTCCTTACCCCACAGCGTTTCCGTCACCGGCGTGACGCGCGCGATCGGCGGCCCTCCCGTCGGCGGACGCGGCGTTGTCGGCGAGCCGCCGCCGCTCGAAGATGCGCACGCGCTCAAGGCCAGCGCACTCGCGCCCGACAGCACAGTGCGACGATCAACGACGGGTTGGGACATGTGGTAGTCTCCGTGGGCATCAGAGGGTCAGCCGAATACGCGCGCGAAGACCGTATCGACGTGGCGGAAATGATGGGCGTCTTCAAAGCACGCCGCGAGCGTTGCGGCGTCAACGCGCGACGTGATGTCGGGGTCTCCGCGCAGCCGTGAAATCAATGCGTCCGGCGGCCGGGGCGGCGGGCTGCGCCACACATCCATCGCGTGTGTCTGCACCAGTCGGTAAGCGTCCTCGCGCGCGACGCCGGCCTGGGTCAACGCCAGCATCACGCGCTGCGAATTGTGCAGGCCGCCGAGCAACGCGAGATTGCGCGCCATGTTGTCGGGATAGACCACGAGCTTCTCGACCACATCGGCGAGCCGGTGCAGCGCGAAGTCGAGATGGATCGTCGCGTCCGGGCCGATGCCGCGTTCGACGCTTGAGTGCGAGATATCGCGCTCGTGCCAGAGCGCCACGTCTTCCATCGCCGGCGTGACGGCCGACCGCACGAGGCGCGCAAGACCGCACAGGTTTTCGGTCAGCACCGGGTTGCGCTTGTGTGGCATCGCGGAGGAGCCCTTCTGGCCGGCGGAGAAGAACTCCTCCGCCTCCAGAACCTCGGTGCGCTGCAGATGGCGGATCTCGGTGGCGAGGCGCTCCACCCCGCTGGCGATGACGCCGAGCGTGGCGAAGAACGCCGCGTGGCGATCGCGCGGAATGACCTGTGTGGAAACGGGCTCGATGGCGAGGCCGAGCGCCTTGGCCACGTGCGCCTCCACGCGCGGATCGACGGTGGCGAAGGTGCCGACGGGGCCGGAGATGGCGCACGTGGCGATTTCGGCGCGTGCAGTTTCGAGCCGCACGCGATTGCGCGCGAACTCGGCGTGATGTCCGGCGAGTTTCAGGCCGAAGGTCGTCGGCTCGGCGTGGATGCCGTGGCTGCGCCCGATCGTGGGCGTCATCTTGAACTCGTGCGCACGCGTCTTCAGCGCGGCCAGCACGCGGTCGACACCGGCGAGCAACAGATCGCTGGCGCGCGCCATCTGCACCGCGAGACAGGTGTCGAGCACGTCAGAAGACGTCATGCCCTGGTGCGCGAAGCGCGCCTCCTCGCCCACGTGTTCGGCGACGTTGGTGAGGAAGGCGATGACGTCGTGTTTCACTTCCCGTTCGATGGCGTCGATGCGATCGACCTCGAACTTTCCCTTGGCGCGATAGGCGGCTGCGGCCGATGCGGGGATCGTGCCCAGCGCGGCCATCGCATCCATCGCGGCGGCCTCGATGTCGAGCCAGATGGCGAAGCGGCTTTCGGGGCTCCAGAGGGCCACCATCTCGGGACGTGCGTAGCGGGGAATCATGGAGCAGCGGGTACCACGGATCGGGGAAACGGGCGACGGGACGTCGCGTTGTCGGGACTGCGACTGGTCATCGCGGAGGCTTTGCCCAATAAATACTGCGCTGTATGTGCCGATTTCGAAGGCGCACAGTTCGGTTGGAGAGCGACATGGTGCGGGTTGGTGGCGTGGTCGGAACCGTCTGCGTGGCCGCCGCCGCGCGGCTGGGCGCGGCGAGTGCGCCGACCCCGCCGGTGGCGCGCCCCGGGCAATGCTTCGCGCGGGTGACGATCCCGGAAGTCGCTGAGACCTACACCGAAGTCCGCGTCATTTCCCCCGAACACACCGAGCTGCGCGATGTGCCGGCGCGGTACGAGATTGTCGACGCCCAGGTCCTCGTGCGCGAACCGACGATGGAGCACATCGTCATTCCCGGCACGTACCGGACCTTCACCGAAACCGTGCAGGTCGCCGCCGAACGGGTCGAGCCCGTGGTCACACCGGCCGTGCTGGAATCCTACACCGAGCGCGTGATGGTGCGTCCCGCGTACGTGACGTGGAAGCCCGGCACGGGCGTGCTGGGCCGGCCCGCCACGATCAGCGCGGCCGCCGCCAGCAGCGGCGCGGGCGAGCTGCTCTGCCGTGTCGAGGTGCCTGCGCAATACGCGCAGGTCCGTCGGTCGCGCATGGTGACGCCGGAGGTCATTTCTAGCCGCACCATCCCCGCGCGGACCCGGCAGGTGACGCGGCAGGAACTCGTGACGCCTGCGCGCGTGGAGGCGCGGCTGGCGCCGGCGGTGTACCGCGCGCAGAAGGATCGACGCCTGCTGACGCCCGCCACCACCGAAACCGTGACCGTACCCGAAGTGCGCCGCACCGAGCAGCTGCGCCGCATCGTGGAGCCCGCACGGGTGGAGTGGCGCGAAGTGCTGTGTGGCACCAACGCGTCGAAGGCTAAGCTCGCCGAAGTCCAGCGCGCGCTCAACGCGCGGGGTTTCCCCACTGCGGCGGACGGCGTGTTCGGCCCGGGCACGCTGGCCTCGATGGAGGCGTTCCAGCGCGCCAACCATCTGGCGGTCGGTTACCTCACCGTCGAGACGGCGAGCGCGCTGGGCGTTCCCCGGAACTAGCTAGCTCACCGTATCGCGCTTCAGGGTGCGGCCGACGAGCAGGAAGTGTACGGCCGCCCAGACGAAGAAGAGAACGCCGATCATCATCGCCTGCTGCAGACCCGTGGCCTGACCAAGCGCGCACGCGGCGCCATTGGCTTCGGTCATGGTGCGGCAGAGCTCCACCGACAGGCCCGACGGCGCAAGCGCCCGACCTGCCATGTAGTCGCTGACGGCGCCGACAAACGGGGGCCCCATCGCGTAGCCGATCAGGTTGACGATGAACAACAGGATCGCCGTCGCCGTCGCCCGCATGCGCGGCTCCACGACACTTTGGGTCACCGTGTACATCGGGCCGAGGTAGAAGTACTGCGCGCACGCGCCGATCATGAGCGGGAACATCGCGATGGATAGGGTCGGCAAGAAGTACGCGCCAAGGAACAGCGGCGTCGCGATGAAGAGGCCCAGCGCCGGCAGCCAGGCCAGCGCGTTGGGGTGGCGTTTGGAAATGCGGTCGGCCAGGAAGCCGCTTGCGAAGGTGCCGATGGCGGCGAACGCGCCGAGGATAACACCGGCGAACTGTGATGCTTCCAGCAGCGACAGGTGGTGCACGCGCATCAGGAACGGCGGCAGGAAACCGCCCACGCCGTAGCCGACGAACGAGGTGATCGCGCCCCCGGCGGCCATGTGCCAGAACGCCGGCTTCTTCGAGAGCGCCTTCAGCGTGTCGCCGAAGCTCGGGGCCTTGTCGCCGGCCGACGCCGCACGGGGCGGTTCGCGCACGGTCAGTTTCACCAGCACCGCCAGCGCAATGCCAGGCAGGCCGAGAATGACGAAGGCCATGCGCCAGCCCACTTCGGTGGCGATATAGCCGCCAGCCAGCGCCGCGATCATCGAGCCGATCGGGATGCCAAGCGAGTAGATCGAGAGCGCGGTGGCGCGCCGGTCGGACGGGAAGTAGTCCACGATCACTGATTGCGCCGGCGGCGTGCAGCCCGCTTCACCGATGCTGACGCCGACGCGGGCGCCGAGCAGGGACAGGTAGCCGGTGGCAAGCCCGCAGAGCGCCGTGAAGCCGCTCCAGATCGCCAGGCACACCGACAGGATGGTCATCCGGTTGGAGCGTTCGGCAAGACGCGCGATGGGGATGCCGAGGAATGTGTAAAGCAGCGCGAATGCCGGGCCGCCGAGCAGGCCGAGCTGCGTGTCGGTCAGCCCAAACTCTTCCTTGATCGGTTGCTGGACGATGGAGACGACCGTGCGGTCGATGAAGTTGAACGTATAGACGAGCAACATCATCGTCAGCACGTAGGCGCGATAGCCCTTGGTGCCGAAGCCGGCAAAAGCGGGCGCGCCGGCCGGCGGTGCGGTCGTGGCCATGATGTCTCCCCTCATCCGGGTCTGAGCGCCCGTGCTTGATTGCGGCGGCAGAGTAGAGGGGCGAGGGCGGGGCGCAAGGCGTCTGCCGCGCGGAAGCGCCATGAAACGCGGCGCGCTACATCAGTCCAAGCTGCTTCAGGCTCGCGTGGCCATGCTTGCCGATCACCAGATGGTCGTGGACCTTGAGGCCAAGCGTCTCTGCTGCGGCGACAATTTCGCGGGTCACGGCGACGTCCGCGCTGGAGGGTTTCGGATCGCCGCTCGGGTGATTGTGCACCAGGATGAGGGCGGCGGCGCGGTGCTCCAGCGCCCGGCGCACCACTTCGCGGGGATAGACCGGCGCATGGTCGATCGTGCCTTCGCCCAGGATCTCGTCGGCGATGATCTGGTTTTTTACATCGAGGAAGAGCACGCGGAACTGCTCACGCGTTTCGTGCTGCAGGGTGAGGCGGCAATAGTCGATCAGCTTGGACCACGATCCCACCAGCGGCTTGCGGGTCGCTTCAATGCGGGTCGCGCGTTTTGCCGCCGCCTGGATTGCGCCCAGTTCGAGCGCCACGCTTTCACCGGCGCCGGGCACTTCGGCGATGCGCGCCGGATCGGCGGCGAGGACGGCGGCGAAGTCACCGAAACGGGCGATCAGCGCTTTTGCGAGGGGCTTAGTGTCGCGGCGCGGAATGATGCGGAAGAGCAGGAGTTCCAACAGTTCATAGTCGGCCAGCGCGTCACCGCCGGACGTCGCGAAGCGTTTGCGCAGCCGCGTGCGATGCTCGTGATAGTGCGGTGTTTCGGATAGCGTCGGCGTCTTGCCAGAATCTGCTTTCCGGCTGGCCGCCGGCGCTACGGGTTCGACGGAAAACAGCGCGCCGGCGTCTTCGACTTGCGACCGCTTTCCCCGCCCCCCGGCCATGCGCTCAGCCGGGCGTCTGGTGCGGCTGGTGAAGGCCGGAAGGCGACAACGTGAAAATCTCCACGCCGGTATCTGTGACACCCACAGAGTGTTCGAACTGAGCGGTCGGTTGCTTGTCCTTGGTGACCGCAGTCCAGCCGTCGTTCAGCACCTTCACGTCGCGACCGCCCGCATTCACCATCGGCTCGACGGTGAAGATCATGCCGGGCCGCAGCGCGATCCCTTCGCGCGGGCGGCCGTAGTGCAGGATGTTGGGGGCGTCGTGAAAGATGCGCCCGAGGCCGTGGCCGCAGAAGTCGCGTACGATGGAGAAGCGCTCGGCCTCCGCGCAGCGCTGGATGGCGTAGCCGATGTCACCCAGCGTGGCGCCCGGCCTGATGGCCTTGATGCCGGCCATCATCGCCTCGTAGGTCGTGTCCATCAGCCGCACGTCGCGCTTCTTCGGTTCGCCGACCGCGTACATGCGGCTGGTGTCGCCGTGCCAGCCATCGACGATGACGGTGACGTCGATGTTGACGATGTCGCCATCGCGCAGCACCCGCGGGCCGGGAATGCCGTGGCAGACCACATGGTTGAGCGAGGTGCAGATCGTGTGGCGATAGCCGCGATAGAACAGGCACGCCGGCAGCGCGCCGTTGTCGAACACGAACTCGCGGGAGAGATCATCGAGCGTTCTGGTGGTGACGCCCGCCTTCACGTGGGGGACCAGCATGTCCAGGCAGGCGGCCGCGAGCTTTCCCGCCGCGCGCATGCCGGCGAAGCCCTCCGGGCCGTGGAGCTTGATCTGGCCGGTGCGGGCGGGTTGAAGGGCGGTCTCGTCGAACATGCGTTATCCAGAAAGGCGAATACGAACAGGAGACATACCACGAACCGGGTGAAAGGTCAGTCCTTTGGATAGAGCAGCATCTGGGTGCAGCGGAAGAGCGCGATGGTCTTGTCGGCCGCTTCGGAGCGCACGTCGGCGTCCCATACCTGGGTCATCCGACCCGCGTGGACAAGGCGCGCCGCGACCGTC
>JANNVF010000299.1:0-3373 GCA_031414315.1 Hyphomonadaceae bacterium
GCCGCTGGCGTCGCTGCCGACGCCCTAGAAGCGCGCGTCGACTCCCAGCTCCCCCGCCAGCGCCAGCACGAACTGCCACGCCGTGCGGCCCGAACGCGCGCCGCGTCCCATCGCCCATTGCAGTGCACGCAGGCGCAGGTCCGATGGCGCGATCGGCAGGGCGAGCGCGGCCGCGTAGGCCGATACGATCCGCAGATAGCCGTCCTGATCAAGCGCGTGAAAGCCGAGCCAGAGACCGAAGCGGTCCGACAGCGCGAGGCGCTCTTCCGCTGTGTCGGACCAGTGCAGGTCCGTCGCGGTATTTTCCCGCGCGTCGCGACCGACGAGGTGGCGGCGGTTGGAGGTGGCGTAGACCACCACGTTGGACGCACGCGCGCCGAGCCCGCCGTCGAGCGCAGGCTTGAGGCCCTTCACCACAGCGTCTTCGGCTTCAAACGACAGATCGTCGATGTAGAGGATGACGCGCGCCGGGGCGGCGGCGATGGCGTCGAGCAGCGTGGGGAGGGCCGCCAGCGTGTCGCGCGGCGCCTCCACCAGCTTCAAGGCCGGCGCGTCGGCCGCCACGGCGGCATGGACGGCCTTGACCAACGCACTCTTGCCCGCGCCACGCACGCCCCAGAGCAAAGCGTTGTTGGCCGGCGCTCCGGCGGCGAAACGCCGCGTGTTGTCGAGCAGGGCGGCTTTCTGGCCTTCGACTTCTCGCAGCAGGTCCAGCGGCAGCGCCGAAACGGGTGCCGGGAGAAGACCACCGGCCCCTGGACGCCAGACGAAACAAGGTCCTCCGACCAGGCCCTCGATGCGCGGCGGCGGCGGAGCCAGCCGCTCCAGCGCGTCCGCGATGCGCGAAAGGTAGGGAGTGTTTTCGTCCATACGGGGAAAGCCTGGCCCGATTGCAATGACGGGGAAGGGCCGTATAGTCCGCGCCGCCGCAGCCGGGAAGGCGCGCGCCTCAAGGGTTCCCCATGCTTTTTTCCGATGCTTACGCGCAAACCGGCGCCGCCGTCGGCGCCGATCCGACGACGGCGCTGCTGGTGCAGCTGTTCCCGTTCGCGATCATTTTCATCGTGTTCTACTTCCTGATGATCCGCCCGCAGCAGCGCCGGCTCAAGGCGCATCAGGAGATGATCACCAACCTGAAGCGCGGTGACGTGGTCGTGACGTCGGGCGGCCTCATCGGCAAGGTGAAGTCCGTGGCCGATGACGAGGCCCGGGTGGAGATCGCCACCAACGTGGAAGTCCGCGTGATCCGCAGCACGATCACCGAGGTCCGCACCCGCGGCGAGCCCGCGCCCGCCAACGATTCCAAGCCTGCCAAGGCGGAATAGGCTACATGCTGAAGATCGCCCCGTGGCGCTGGATCGTCGTGCTTGTCACGACGGTCGTGTCCCTGATTTTCGCCGCGCCGAACTTCTTTCCGGAGGCGGTGCGCAAGCAGATCCCCATCATCAACCAGCTCAAGCCGATGAATCTCGGCCTCGACCTGCAAGGCGGGTCGCACCTGCTGCTGGAAGTCGACATCGCGGAACTGAAGCGGCTGCAGCTTGAAGCGACCGTCGATGACATGGCGCGCACGCTGCGCGAGGCGACGCCGCGGATCGTGCCCACGGGACGCGGCGTGCAGGGCGATGCCGCACGGCTGCGCACGGCCAACCCGGTCGATACCCCGCGGGCGCTGAAGGAGCTTGAAGCCAAGCTCGTCCAGCGCGTCGATGCGGGCGGCCTTGGGCGGACCGAAGCCAACATCATTTTCACGGTGACGCCGGACGGGGTCATCGAGGCGCGTCTGGGCAAAGCCGCGCAGGAGGCGACGACGCGCCGTGCGGTGGACCAGTCGCAGGAAGTCATCCGCCGCCGGATCGACCCGACCGGCACCAGCGAAGTATCGATCGCGCGCCAGGGCATCGATCGCATCGTGGTGCAGGCCCCCGGCGAAACCGACCCTGAATCCCTCAAGCGCCGGATCGGCCAGACCGCGCGCCTGACGTTCCACCTGCTCGACACCAACG
The DNA here is from genome assembly GCA_031414315.1 of Hyphomonadaceae bacterium. GTDB lineage: Bacteria > Pseudomonadota > Alphaproteobacteria > Caulobacterales > Aquidulcibacteraceae > VFBF01. Next base: position 2,007 of record JANNVF010000299.1, read on the forward strand.
CCGACCCGAACGCGGCGGCGGCGGGTATTGCGCCGCCTGGCTCCGAGGTGCTGCCGCAGGACAACCCGAGCGAACCGTTCATCGTCATCAAGAGCCGTCCGCTGCTGAGCGGCGACGACCTCAGCCGCGCTGACCCGTCGTTCGACCAGCGCAGCGGCGAGCCGATCGTGTCGTTCAAGTTCAACGGGCGCGGCTCGCGGATCTTCGGCCGGATCACGCAGGAAAACGTCAACCAGCGCTTCGCCGTGGTGCTCGATGGCCGGGTGATCACCGCGCCAAACATCAACGAACCGATCCTCGGCGGCTCCGGCCAGATCAGCGGCAACTTCACGACCGAAAGCGCCAAGGAACTGGCCGATCTGCTGAACGCCGGCGCGCTGCCGGCGCCGCTGAAGATCGTCGAGCAGCGCAGCGTCGGCGCCGAACTGGGTCAGGACGCGATCAACGCGGGCGCGCTCGCGGGCATCGTCGGCAGCGCGCTGGTCGTCGGGTTCATGGTGCTGGCATACGGGCTGTTCGGCGTGTTCGCGTGCCTGGCGCTCGTCATCAACGTGATCATGATCATCGCCGCCCTGTCGGTGTTCGGCGCCACGCTCAGCCTGCCGGGCATCGCCGGTCTCGTGCTGACGATCGGGATGGCGGTCGACGCCAACGTGCTGATCTACGAGCGGATGCGCGAAGAGCAGGCGCACGGGCGCGGCCCCCTCATGGCGATGGAGACCGGATTCCAGGGCGCGCTGATCACCATCATCGATTCCCACCTCACGCAGATCGGCGTGGCGCTGATCCTGTTCGAGTTCGGCCACGGACCGGTACGGGGCTTTGCGTGGACGCTGTCGATCGGCGTCATCACCTCGGTGTTCACCGCGACCCTGGTGACGCAGCTGTTCATCGCCTGGTGGTTCAACGCCGCCCGTCCCAAAAAACTGCCCATCTGATCGGAGCGCACAGTGCCCTGGCCTCTCATCAAGCTCGTGCCGATGAAGACGAACCTGAAGTTCGTCCGGCTCGCCTTCCTTATGTCGTTTGTCTCGGTGGCGGCGGTCATCGGCTCGTTCGTGTCGATGTTCACCGGCGGCTTTCGCGAAAATCCGATGGTCGTCTACGAACAGGCTAGCGGCTCGCCGATGGACCGGATCGGTGTGATCCTGTCGCACGGGTTCAACCTCGGCATCGATTTCCAGGGCGGCACGCTGCTGGAGGTGGAAGCGCCGCAACCGATCGATCTGGCGCCCGTGCGCGAAGGCCTCACCGAACTCGGCATCGGCGACATTCAGGTGCAGGCCTTCGGCGACCCCACGCACGCGCTGATCCGGTTTGAAACCACCACGGAAACCGCCGAGCAGGCGCTGACCAGCGTGCAGGCG
>JANNVF010000300.1:0-10618 GCA_031414315.1 Hyphomonadaceae bacterium
GCTTCTGCACCGGTGTCTGCTCGTCGGGCACGCTGTTCCAGCTCACATCGGCGGCGAACACCAGCGGCGGACCTCTGAAGGGTTTCGAGGTCAGCTATCAGCAGCCATTCACGTTCCTGCCAGGCATCCTCAGCAACTTCGGCGTGCAGCTGAACTACACGTACGTGCAGTCCGAGATCGACTACTGCAACAACGCGCTGTGCACGGCGACTGTAACCAACGATCTCGTCAACCTGTCGCCAGAAGCCTACAACGGCACGCTTTACTACGAAGATGAGGCGCTCAGCGCGCGGGTGTCGTTCGCGTACCGCGACCAGTATCTCCAGAACGTCCCCGGCCGAAACAATAACCTGGTCGAAGGCAAGCAGGAAACCCTGAACATCGACACCGCCGCGACCTACCAGCTCGGCGAGCACCTCACCCTGACGTTCGAGGGCATCAACCTGACCGACGAAGAGAACCACCAGTTTGTCGGTGATGGTCAGCGCGAGAGCACCTCGGTCTACCACCACACCGGCCGGCAGTATTACTTCGGCCTGCGCTACAAGTACTGACCCTGCGACGTTTCCCTCCACCTTAAGTCAAGGCGTCGTGCTTCGGCACGGCGCCTTTTTTTTGCGCGCAATGGCGCGTGGGGGCGAGGCGGGGGTAAAGTGCTTCGCGTGTCTCCCGGATACGCGGTGATGGAGCGACGTCGATGACGCGGATCGTCTGCTTTGGTGAACTTCTCGTGCGGCTGTCGGCGCCGCCGCCGCAGCTATTGCTGCAGACACCGCAGCTGGATGTTCACTTCGGCGGGGCCGAAGCGAATGTCGCGGTCTCGCTCGCACGGTTCGGGCATGACGTGCGCATGGTCAGCGTCGTGCCGGACAACGCACTGGGCCGCGCCAGCGTGGAGGAGGTGCGTCGCTGGGGCGTCGATGTGCGTGATGTGAAGCGCGTCGGCGACGGCCGCATGGGGCTTTATTTTCTCACCCATGGCGCAGCCACGCGGCCGTCGGAAATTCTCTATGACCGCGCCCAGTCGGCGTTCGTGCTGGCGGCGCGCGACGTGATCGACTGGGGCGCGGCGTTGCGCGACGTCGAGTGGCTGCATGTCTCCGGCGTGACGCCGGCGTTAGGCCATGACCCTGCCGAGGCGGTGCTTGCGGCGGTTGCAGCCGCGCGCGCGGCGGGCGTGAAGGTCTCGCTGGATTGCAATTACCGCGCAAAACTCTGGGCGACCTGGGAGGGCGACGGCGCCGGCATCATGCGCCGGCTGATGAGCCACGCCGACATCCTGTTCGGCGATCACCGTGATGTGGCGATGGCGCTCGGTGAAAAGTTCGAAGACACCGACGCGCTGTCGCGTCGCCGGCGCGCGGCGGACGCGGCATTTGCGGCGTTTCCCAACCTGTACCGCATCGCCAGCACGCAGCGCGTGGAGCGCAGCGTCAACGATCACGATCTGACGGGGTTCCTGCTGTCGCGCGACGAGGTCTGGTCAACGGACACGTTGAACGTGACGCCGATCGTCGACCGTATCGGCGCGGGCGACGCGTTCGCCGCCGGCGTGCTGCATGGTCTTTTTTCCGGGCGCGGCGAAGACTACGCGGTGCGCTTCGGCGCGGCGGCGGCGGGCCTCAAACACACCATCCCCGGCGACTTCAACCTCGCCACGCTGGGCGATGTCGAAGCCGCACTGGCGGGCGGGGGCGTGTCGGTGCGGCGCTAGCTCACGTCCGCAGGCGCGTACTTCGGCGACAGCAGATGCACGACCAGAAGCGCGATCAGGTAGACCGATCCCGCAACCATGAAGATCGGCGTGTAGGTCCCGATCCGCTCCAGCACCTCGCCGACGTACTTGGAAAATACCATGCCGCCGATGCCGCCGAGCATGCCGCCGATGCCGATCACCGTGCCCACCGCAGAGCGCGGGAAGACATCACCGGGCAGCGTGTAGAGGTTGGCTGAGAAGCCCTGGTGCGCGGCGGTGGCGATCCCGATGATCAGTACCGCGATCCACACGTTGGACGCCTGAGCGGCAAAGAAGATCGGCAACGCGCACAGCGCGCAGATCAGCATGGCGGTCTTGCGCGCGGCGTTGAGGCTCATCCCGCGCTTCATCATCGCTGAAGACAGCCAGCCGCCGCCGATGCTGCCCACATCCGACAGCAGGTAGATCGCCACCAGCGGCGGGCCGAACTGCTTGATGTTCATGCCGTAGGTCTTGCCGAGAAAATCCGGCAGCCAGAACAGGAAGAACCACCAGATCGGATCGATCAGGAACTTGCCGAGCGCGTAGGCCCATGTCTCCCGCGTGCGCAGGACGCGCAGCCACGAGACCTTCTCGACCGGATCGGCGGGATCGCTCTCGATGAACGCGAGTTCGGCCGCGCTGACGTTCCTGTTCTTGCGCGGCAGTGTGTAGAGCATCAGCCACGCCGGCAGCCACAGCAGCGTCGCGATGCCGATGATGATGAAGCTCGCCCGCCAGCCCATCGCCAGATCGACGACGATGAACGGCACGACCAGCGGCGTTACGATGGCGCCGATGTTGGTGCCGGCGTTGAACAGGCCCGTGGCGAACGCGCGTTCCTTCTTGGGAAACCACTCCGTGACCGCCTTGATGCCGCCGGGAAACGCGCCGCCTTCGCCGACGCCCAGCAGCATCCGCACCATGATGAACTGGGTCATGTTGCGCGCGCCCGCGTGCGCGATGTGGGCTATCGTCCAGATTGTGAAGGCGGCGGCGAAGCCCCATTTCGCGCCGATGCGGTCGATGATGCGGCCAAACAGCAGATAGGATCCCGCGTACGCCGCCTGGAACCAGAACACGATGTCGGCGAAGTCGCGCTCGCTCCAGCCGAACTCCGGCTGCAGGTAGCCCGGCTTCAGCACGCCGATCATCTGGCGATCGACGTAGTTGATGACCATGGCGGTGAACAGCAGACCGACCACAACCCAGCGATAGCGGCCCGCCTCGACCGGCGTCGCGCGCGCGGGATCGGCCCCCACAACGGGGGCCGGCGTCGTGTCAGTGGTCATCGAAGTCCTCCCGAGTGGTCTTTTTATTGTCGCGTCAGAGCAGTTTGAGTCGCTCCGATCGTGTGTCGTGCTGGACGGGGCCGGCCTTCACCGCCGCGCAGCGGATCTCACCCAGCGCGCCGAAGTCGGCGCGGGCGTTCTGTCCAATGGAGATGCGATGAACGCCGGTAACGGCGCCGGTGGAAATGAACTGGCCGGCGCGCAGCGGACGGCCGCGCGCGGCGGCGCTGCCGAAGATGAACGCCAGCGCCGCAGGCAGGCCGCCGGGAATGAGCGAGGCATCGCCACGCCCCACCGATGCGCCGTCCACGAAGGTCTCCACGGTCAGCGAAGTCGGCGAGGCCGTGCGCCAGCCTTCGACCCGGGGCCCCACCACCAGACCCGCGTTGTTGCCGAAGTCCGACGCGGTCACCGCCGGACCGAAGTCGTTGATCGCCGGAAACGGGCTGCCGGCGCTTTCGACCCCGACGAACATCTCGTCGACGAACCCCAACGTGTCGGCGTCGTTCCAGTCGAGGCGCTCAGGCGGCGCGTCGCGCGCGATGCGAAAGACGAACTCCGCCTCCACCGCAGCGAAGCCACCGGTGAACACCGGCAGGTCGACCGGGCGGTCTGCGGTCGCGTACTGAATCTGGCAGTGGAAGATCGGGCCGGCGATGCGCTCGACGCCGCCGTGCGCGGCGCGGTGGGCGGGTTGGATGAGCCCGATCTTCCATCCCGCCACGTCGTCGGGCCACAGATCGATCGCCGCATCCTGAATGGCGTAGGCGGCCGACAGGGTGGCGGGCGCGCGACCGGGATAGGTCTCCATGACCCGGCCCTCTAGTCGCGCGGCGACCAGGCGCGCCGCGAGGGCTGCTATGTCCGACGATTGACTTGCGCGGTCGTTCACATCGTTCTCCGTCCGGATCGGCGCGTTCCAGAAGCTTTCGGCAGACCGCACTATACGCTATAGGAAACCGGTGTCATTTTCAAACCGCGATGTACAGGACAGTCTGGTGGCGGGTCATTCGGAAGGTCGGGCGATGAGGCAGGTTCTGGGAGCGGCATTGGCCTCGTTGGCGCTGGTGCTGGCGGCTCCGGTGGTGGCGCAGGCCCCGGTGACAACAGCGCCGGTGACGGCCGGCGAGCGCGCCTTTCCCACCGCCGTCGGCTGGGCGGCCAGTACGCCCGGGGGGCGAGGGGGCCGCATCATCCGCGTCACGACCCTCGCCGGCGTCGGCCCCGGATCGCTGCGCGAGGCGATCGAGGCGGTGGGGCCGCGCATCGTCGTGTTCGAAGTCGGCGGCGTGATCGATCTCGATCGCCAGACTTTGAAACTGCGCAATCCCTTCGTCACCATCGCGGGGCAAACCGCGCCGTCGCCGGGCATCACGCTCATTCGCGGCGGCATGGACATCGCCGGTCACGATGTGGTCGTGCGCCACATCCGCATTCGCCCCGGTGAAGCGGGCGCGGCCAAGGGCAGTGGCTGGGACGAAGACGGCATCTCCACGGTGGCGGCCTACAACGTCATCGTCGATCATTGCTCGATCACATGGTCGACGGATGAAAATCTCTCCGCATCCGGTCCGCGTTTCACCGGCGCCACACCCGATGAATGGCGCCAGGGTACATCGCACCGCATCACGTTCAGCAACAACCTGCTGGCGGAAGGGCTGGCCAACTCGACGCACGCGAAGCTGGAGCACTCCAAGGGCTCGCTGATCCACGACAACGTCAGCGACATCCTCATCATCGGCAATCTCTACGCGCACAACGTCGAACGCAGCCCGTTGTTCAAGGGCGGCGTGCGCGGCGCCATCATCAACAATCTGATCTATGATCCGGGGCCGCGCGCGCTGCATTACAACCTGCAGGCCGAGGAATGGGGTGATCGTCCGTACGAAGTCGGGCAGATGGTGGCGGTCGGCAACGTGCTGCGCGCAGGGCCGTCGACACCAGGCGATCTCGCGTTCCTGATGATCGGCGGCTACGGCGATCTTCAGTTCCATGGGCGCGACAACATCGCGGTGGATCGTCTCGGCGCGCCGCTGCCCATGCTCGGGCGGTACACCACGTCGGCGGCGCGGATCATCGAAGTCTCGCGGCCGATGCTGTGGCCGGAAGGCTTGCGCGCGCTGCCGGCGACGGACGTGCAGCGCGCGGTGTTGCGCGACGTGGGCGCCCGCCCGTGGGATCGCGACGGCAATGACGTCCGGATCATTGCCGATGTGGCAGAGGGCCGTGGCCGAATCATCGACAGCGAGCAGGAGGTTCACGGCTATCCCGTGCAGCAACCGACGCAGCGCGCATTCGATCCCGCCGCGTGGGACCTGCGCACCATGGAGCCGCTCTCGCTGACGACACTCGACGCCGGCGGACGCGCACGCGGCACCTGATCGCGCCTCTGCACCACACGGTCGCCGCGTAACCGCGCCGCCTCTTGCATGCCGACGGCGATGTCGCACAATGGCGCATGGCGGCGAAAAAGCTCATCATCGATTGCGATCCCGGTGTCGATGACGCCGTCGCGCTGTTTCTTGCCTTCGCAAGCCCGGACGCGCTCGATGTTCTCGCCGTCACCACGGTGGCCGGCAATGTCGGCGCCGATCTGACGGCGCGCAACGCGCGTCTCATCCGCGAGATCGCGGGGCGCGAGGATGTGCCGGTGCATGCCGGGTGTCGCGGTCCCATGGTGCGCGCGCCGGTGGAGGCGGGCCATTTTCACGGCGAGTCCGGGTTGGGCACGCTCGCGATCGTCGACCCCGCAGCGCCACTCGCCGATGGCCACGCCGTGGATGTCATCGTGCGCACGGTGATGGCCGCCAAACCGGGCGCCATCGATCTTGCGATTACCGGGCCGTGCACGAACGTCGCCATGGCGATGATTCTGGAGCCGCGCATCGTCGACCGGCTGGGCGATGTGGTGATCATGGGCGGCGCGCGCAGTGAAGGCGGCAACATCACGGCGTCGGCGGAATACAACATCTGCGCCGATCCGCACGCCGCGCATGTGGTGCTGTCGTCGGCGCGGCGTGTGGTGATGCTCGGCCTCGATGTCACCCACCAGATCCGCGCGACGCCGGAGCGCATCGCGAGGATCGCGGCGATCGACACGGCGCCGGCGCGCGCGGTCGCCAACCTGCTGACGTTCTCCAGTGGTGTGGAGCGCGATCTCGCATGGGGCGGCGGGGCGCCGCTGCACGATCCCGCCACCATCGCCTGGCTGCTTGCGCCGGATCTGTTCAAGGCGCGGCCCTGTTTCGTTCGGGTGGAGATGTCGTCAGAGCTTACACTCGGCCACACCGCCGTGGAGTTTCGCGGCGCCGCTGCTTCGTCGACGCAGTGGGTCACCGACGCCGATGCGGACGCGGTGTTCGATCTGCTCACCACGCGGCTGGCCGCGTCGTGACCGCGCCACGCATTGTCGTGGTGGGATCGGTCAATCTCGATCTCGTCGCCACCGGCGCGAAATTGCCGGCGCCGGGAGAAACGGTGACGGGCGCCGTGTTTGCGCGCCATCCCGGCGGCAAGGGCGCCAACCAGGCGCTCGCGGCGAGGCGGCTCGGCGCCGATGTTCGCCTGCTGGCGCGCGTCGGGCGCGATGCGATGGCGGGCGAGGCGCTGGCGCTGCTGCGCGCCGCAGGCGTCGATCTTTCGGGATGTACCGAGGATGCATCCGCGCCCACGGGCGTGGCGCTGATCGCGGTGTCGGGCGACGGCGAGAACCAGATCGTCGTGGCGCCCGGCGCCAACGCGACGTTTGCGCCGGACCTGCTGGCGCTGCCCGATGCCGACGCTGTGCTCTGCCAGCTGGAACTGCCGTTGGCGACGGTGGCGCGGGCGGCGGGGCTGACGCAGGGGCTGTTCTGCATCAACCTCGCGCCCGCCGCAGCGATGGATGCGACCGTGCTGCTGCGCGCCGACCTCGTCGTGGTGAACGAAACGGAGGCGGCGTTCTATGGCGCGGTCCTCGACAGCGCGCGAGGCCTGGTGGCGGTGACGTACGGCGCGCGTGGCGCGGCGCTCAGGCGTGGCGGGCGCGAGATTGCGCGCGCGACGCCGCCGCTGGTAAAGGCCATTGATACGACCGGCGCCGGCGACGCATTCGTCGGCGCACTGGTGGTGGCGCTGCTGGAAAAGATGCCGGAGGAAGCGGCGCTGGCGTTCGCGTGCGCCACGGGTGCGCTCGCCGCGACGAAAGCCGGCGCGCAGCCGTCGTTACCGTCGCGTGCCGCGGTCGAAGCGCTGCTCGCGGTGTGACGCGTCAGGTGACCTTCGCGCGCACCTGATAGGCGGGGGCCCGCCACACGCCGTCATGCAGCACGCGCTCCAGTGTCACCGCTGCATCAACCACATCGCTGTAGCGTGTGTAGAGCGGCGTAAAGCCGAAGCGGATCACATCGGGTTCGCGAAAGTCGCCGATCACGTCGGCGTCGATCAGCGCCTGCATTACGGCGTAGCCTTCGGGGCAGTGGAACGATACCTGGCTGCCGCGTTGCTCCGCGTCGCGGGGGCTGGCGAGCATGAGGCCGTAGGCGCCGCACCGCTGCTCGACTTCCGCAATGAACATGTCGCACAGCGCGGCGGACTTGCGCTGCACGTCAGCCATGTTGACGTCGTCCCAAACATCGAGCGCCGCGTCGAGTGCGGTGAGGCCGAGGATCGGCGGGGTGCCGACGCTCATCCGCGCGATGCCATCGGCGGCGCGGTAAACCGGCTCGAACGCGAACGGCGCGGCGTGGCCCATCCATCCGGCATGCGCCGGCGCAAACGCGCCGAGATGATCAGGACGCACGTAAATGAACGCCGGCGCACCCGGGCCGCCGTTGAGATACTTGTAGCCGCAGCCCACCGCGAAATCCGCGCCCGCGGCGGTGACATCGACCGGGAAGGCGCCAGCGGAGTGCGCGAGATCCCACAGCGTCACCGCGCCCGCCGCATGTGCGCGCGCGGTGAGCGCGGTCATGTCGTGCTTGCGGCCAGTGCGATAATCCACCTGCGTGAGCATCAGTACGGCGATGCTGTCATCGATCGCCGCATCCACATCTTCCGGCGCGACGGTGCGCAGCGTGTGGCCTTGCGCGAGCATCGCGGTGACGCCTTGCGCGACGTAGAGGTCGGTGGGAAAATTGCCGGTGTCGGAGAGAATGACCTTGCGCGATGGACGCAGCGCCAGCGCCGCCGTCAGCGCCTTCATCACATTGAGCGAGGTGGAGTCCGCAGCGATGACCGATCCTGCGGGGGCGCCGATCAGCGGCGCGATCCTGTCGCCTACGCGTATCGGCATGTCGATCCACGCGCTGTCGTTCCAGGCGCGGATGAGCTGCTCACCCCACTGCGTCCAGACGACATCGGCGACGCGAGGTGCGACGTTGCGCGGCAGGGCGCCGAGGGAATTGCCGTCGAGATAGATGACGCCGTCGGGCAGATCGAACGCGGCGCGCTTGTGTGCGAGCGGATCGTCGTGGTCGAGATCTGCGATGTCGTCGTCGGTCACGTTGTGCCCCCGCACGGTGCTGCGCTCACGCTGGATCGGTGATGCCCTTGTCCTTGGAGAAGGCGTTGAAGCAGATCAGCGTGCTGGTATCGACGATGCCGTCGATGCAGTGGATCTTCTCGTTCACGAAGCGGCCGATGTCATCGTTCGCCTCGAGATTGAACTGCGCGATGAGATCGTACTGTCCGGAGATGGAATAGACGAACGCGGCGTTCTCCACGTTGTCGGCGATCTGCCCGGCCACGGTGTAGGCCTGGCCAAGCTTGCATTTGATCATCACGAGTATGCGGCGCATCGGGTCTCTCCGGCGCCCTGTTTAATCCAACCAGAGGGCCTGTACAGGCCGCGCCCGACTGCGGCGAACGCGCGCAATTCGGAACAAAGGGTATACGTACCCGGCGACTCGGCGGTATCGCGCCTTGCCAAGATGGCGCCGGACGCTAAACCCACCGGTGCTCCCGCAACTGCGAAAGGCTCGACCATGGACACCAGCCGCACCGACGCGCTTCTCGCCGCCGAGTCTGCCCGCCAGCAGCGCTCGCTGAGCTTCATTGCCTCCGAGAACCACGTGTCGAAGCGCGTGCTGGGCGCGATCGGCAGCGTGTTCACCAACAAGTATTCCGAGGGCGAGCCGCGCGGGCGCTATTACCAGGGCAACGCCGTCGTCGATGATCTCGAAGAGTACGTGCACGACCTGGTGCGCCAGGCGTTCGGATTGTCCGCCGATGCGTGGCATGTGAACCCGAAGGCGCTGTCGGCGGGCGTGGCCAACTTCTGCGTCGAAAACGCGCTGCTGAAGCCCGGCCAGAAGATCCTGTCGCTGTATCTCTACGACGGCGGCCATTTGAGCCACGGCTGGGACATGGACGACAAGCGCGGCGTCACCATCGGCAGCCGCATCTTCGACGTGGAGATGTACCGCGTCGACGAGACCACCCACCTCATCAACTACGATCTGCTCGCCGAACAGGCCAAGCGCTTCAAACCCGATCTGCTGATCACCGGGGGCACGGCGTATCCGCGCGCGATCGATCACAAGCGCATGAAGGAAATCGCCGACAGCGTTGGCGCGCTCTATATGGCCGACGTTGCGCACGAAGCGGGGCTGATGGTCGGCAAGGCGTTCCCCGATCCGTTCCCGCACGCCGACGTGGTGACGTTCTCCACGCAGAAAACGCTGCGCGGCCCGCGCGCGTCGGTCATCGTCTGCCGCAAGGAACTGGGCGAAAAGATCGACCGCTCGATCTTCCCGGGCCTGCAGGGTGGTCCGTTCGATCACCATATCTTCGCGCTGGCGTGTGCACTGGAGGAAGCGCTGACTCCGGCGTTCAAGGTGTACGCGGCGCAGGTGATCAAGAACGCGCAGGTCATGGGCGACACCCTGGAGAAGCGCGGCTTCGTGCTCGCGACGGGCGGCACCGACAAGCATCTCGTGGTGATCGATTTTCGCGACCGCAAGGGCCGGCTGCCGAAGAAGCTGGCGGTCGATCTCGAGGGCGTCGGCATCGTCTGCAACTACAACACCGTGCCGCACGATCCGCGCAAGCCGTTCAACCCGTCTGGCCTGCGCCTCGGCACGCCGGCGATCACGACGCGCGGCTTCAAGGAAGCCGACGTGGTGGCGGTGACCAATCTCATCGCCGACGTTCTGGAAGCGGACGCCGACGAGGCGAAGCTGGCGAAGGCTGCCGATGGCGTGGCGGCGCTGTGCAAGCGCTTCCCGGTGCCGGACAGCTTCGTGTGACGGCGGTGGAATAGGGGGATTGGCGCCGTTGCAATCCCACACCCTCCGTACCGCCGGCTTCAGCCGGCCAGTTGTTGTTTTTCCCTGCTACGCCAAGCTTTTCAGCGCCTGCCGGGTGACGCCGGCGGTACGGGATTGGCGTCTCATTTCGCCATCGAATTCGGCTGGGTCCCGACTGGATTTATAGTTCACCCATCGCTTCCGCACGGAGGGCAGCCTGATCGACTGTTCAAGGGCGCGGGCGCGATGCGATCGAGCGTGGAAAGGTCACGGGGGCGGGCATGTAGTGCAAAACCGTGACGGTCCGGCGTGTGGTGTCGAACAGCATCACCCCGCACGCCGCGTTGAACCTGACCCTCGGGTAA
>JANNVF010000301.1:0-4868 GCA_031414315.1 Hyphomonadaceae bacterium
CCGCTGGCGACGCCGCCCGGGTCGGCGCGCGCGTGGAGATGCTGGGCGCCCACGTGCCGCTGCGCGACGTGGCCACCGCCGCCGGCACCGCGCCCTATGAAGTGCTCACTGCGCTGGAGGGTGCGACCCGCGCCTACATGCGGGGCGCATCGTGAACGTCTTCGCGCAGATCGGCCGCGCCACGCTCGGCATCCTCGCCGAGACCGGACGGCTCTCGGCGTTCGCCGGCCGCGCGCTCGTCGCCTGTGTGCAGCCCCCGTGGTTCATCAGCCAGATCGGCGGGCAGCTGATGCGGATCGGGTATTTCTCGCTGCCCGTCGTCGGCCTCACCGCCGTGTTCATCGGCGCGGCGCTCGCGCTCAACATCTACGTCGGCGGCGCGCGCTTCAACGCCGAGCAGTTCGTGCCAAACATCGTGGTGCTGGGCATCACGCGCGAGCTGGGGCCGGTGCTGGCCGGCCTGATGCTGTCGGGCCGCGTCTCCGCCGGCATCGCCGCCGAGATCGGCACCATGCGCGTGACCGAACAGATCGACGCCATGTCGACGCTCTCCACCGACCCGTTCCGCTTCCTCGTCGCGCCCCGCGTGCTGGCCGCAACGCTGACGCTGCCGCTCCTGGTGCTGGTCGCCGACATCATCGGCGTCATGGGCGGCTGGCTGGTGGGCACGTCGAGCCTCGGCTTCAACGGCACGATCTACCTGCGCAACACGCTGCAGTTCCTTGAGCCGCAGGATGTGACGCTGGGGCTGATCAAAGCGGCGTTCTTCGGGTTCATCATCGCGGTCATGGGCGCCTATCAGGGCTACCAGTCGAGTGGCGGCGCGCTCGGCGTCGGTCGCGCAGCCACCAACGCGGTGGTCGGCGCAACGGTGCTGATCCTCGCGGCCAACTACGTCATCACGGCGCTGTTCGTCGCATGAGCGTGCCCAAACTCGCGCTCGAGAAAGTGGTCAAGAGCTTCGGGCCAAAGCGCGTGCTGAACGGCGTCGATCTCGATGTGGCGCCGGGGCGTTCGCTGGTGGTGATCGGCGGGTCGGGCGTCGGCAAGTCCGTGACGCTAAAGTGCGCCCTCGGCCTGATGAAGCCGGACAGCGGGCGGGTGCTCGTCGATGGCGTGGACGTGGCGCAGACGCATGGCAAGGCGCTGGCGGCGCTGCGCGCCAAATTCGGCATGCTGTTTCAGGGCGGCGCGCTGTTTGACAGTCTGACCGTCTGGGAGAACGTCGCGTTCCGCCTGCTCTACGCCGATGGCGTGTCGCGCAAGGACGCCCGCGAGCGCGCGATCGCCACCATGCGCCAGGTTCGCCTGGCGCCCGAAACCGCGGACCTGCGTCCTGTCGAATTGTCCGGCGGCATGCAGAAGCGCGCGGGACTCGCGCGCGCGATAATCGCCAAGCCTGACATTCTCTTCTTTGACGAACCCACCACCGGACTCGACCCGATCACCGCCGACGCGATCAACGATCTCATCGTCGAGATGGTTAAGGACCTCGGCTGCGCGGCGGTGTCGATCACCCACGACATGGCGAGCGCGCGCAAGATCGCCGATGAAATCGCCATGATCCACGAGGGCCGCATTGTCTGGCGCGGGCCGGCGGCAGACATCGACCGCAGCGGCTCGCCGATGGTCGATCAGTTCATCAACGGCCGCGCGGACGGACCGATCCACGCGATCGTCTGACGTTCTCCAACTTTGAAACGAACAGAAACGGCGCGTGATCCGTCGCCGCGCTGTCGCCTGTTTCTATGGCGCAAAAACCACACGCCCCAATCATTCGCGGTGAATAGCCCATGTCACTGCAGCGCAACGGGCGAATGGAATTGACCGTCCCCTTGCAACCGCCGTCCACTGGCACACGTAGCGGAGGAGATGGAACGCTTCTGCCGTCCAGGCATTGGTGTTTCGAAGATGGACACCGCGTCATGAGCATCACCGATCTGCTGCGCGCAGATGAAGAGGAACTGGTCGAGCACTACCCCAACCGCGTCGAGCACGCTGCGGATCTGGGCGTGCATCTGGTCGGGCTTCTCGCGGCGGTGATCGGCGGCGGCATCCTGTTCTACTGGGCGCTGGCCAAGGGCGGCGCGAGCATCGCCATCGCCACGGCGCTCTATGCCCTCTGCCTGATGGTCATGCTGGCCTGCTCGGCGGTCTACAACCTGACCCGCCCGTCGCTGCACCGACGCATGCTGCGCCGTCTCGATGAAGCGGCGATCTTCCTGATGATCGCGGGCTCCTACACCCCTTTTCTGGTGCGGCTCTATGAGCCGCCGTGGAGCATCCTGAACATCTCGCTCATCTGGGCGCTGGCGTTGGCGGGCGCGGCCGGCAAGATCACGCTGCCGCAACTCTCCGACAAGTTCTGGTGCGTTGTCTACGTGGCGTTCGGCTGGCTCTCTGTGGCGCTGATCGGCCCGTTCGCGACGCACATGCCGCTGAACGTGATCGTGCTGCTGGCGGCTGGCGGCCTCGTCTACACCGTGGGCGTGCTGTTCTACCTGAGCCACGCGCTGCCGTTTCGCCGCGCGATCTGGCACGGCTTCGTCATCGTCGGCGCGGGGCTGCACTTCGCGGCCATCGCCACGGGCGTGGTGTTCGGCTAGGCGCTTATGCGCCGCGCTGCGCGCGCGCCGCTTCGCGCACGCCGCCGACCGTTTCCAGCACCATCTGGCGCCGATCACCGGCGCTCGGGCAGTCAGGCGCTTCCATGCGATGCGCGCGCGCCGTCACGCAGCGTTGGAAGCGATCGGCGTTGTGGAAGATGATCTCGTCGTCCGGCCCGTTGATCCAGAGCCGGATGTCTTCGCCGAGCCCCGATGTGTCGCGCGCGTCGGCAAACCGCATCGGCGCGGCGGCAGCGAGCGCCGCCGCCTCCTGCGCCGCCAGCAGCGCCGCATCCCGGTCCTTCTTCCGCACCACCTGAATCGACGCAACGTCGCTGACGCCCGGCGTCGGCATGGCTGGCAGGCGCACCGTGGACAGCAGCGTTACACCGATCAGCGCGAGCAGCACCGCAACGACCCGAGAAATGGCGCGGACCTCGATCGCATCGGAGTTCATGTCCGCTCCTCAACCCCGCACCGGCACGCCATTCAAGTGACAATGCCGACAACGAGCGCCCGGTCGCCCCGCGCCATCCTTGGCGCTACGGTGCGTCTCCTTTGAGTCGCGCACATGGCAAAATCCGACACCGTCTATGTCTGCCAGGCCTGCGGCGCGATCAGCCCGAAGTGGGCGGGCAAGTGCGACGCCTGCGGGGAGTGGAACACGCTGGCTGAGGAGACGGTGAAATCCGTCGTGCCCGGCGCCATGGCGGCCCCCAGCGGCAAGCGCGGCAAGGGTCTGGCGTTCACCGAGCTGGCCGGGGAAAGCGCGCCGCCGAAGCGCATGCTCTCGGGCATTTCCGAGTTCGACCGGGTGTGCGGCGGCGGGCTCGTGCCGGCGTCAGCGCTGCTGGTGGGCGGCGATCCCGGCGTCGGCAAGTCCACCCTGCTGCTGCAGGCGGCGGCCGGATTGGCGCGCAACGGCCTCTCGGTAGCCTACGTCACTGGCGAAGAGGCCGAGGCGCAGGTGCAGGACCGCGCCCGACGGCTCGGTGCGGCGTCCGCCCCGGTGCAGCTCGCCGCCGAGACCGATCTCCGCAAGATCCTCGACGGCCTGCGCACGCTGCGGCCCGACGTGGTGGTGATTGATTCCATCCAGACCATGTGGGCCGACGGGGTGGAGAGCGCCCCCGGCACCGTCACCCAGGTCCGTGCCTGCGCCCATGAACTGGTGCGCCACGCCAAAAAATCCGGCTGCTGCGTGCTGCTGGTGGGCCACGTGACCAAGGACGGCCAGATCGCCGGCCCCCGGGTGGTCGAGCACCTTGTGGACAGCGTCATCTACTTCGAGGGCGAGCGCGGCCATCCGTTCCGCATCCTGAGGGCGGTGAAGAACCGGTTCGGCCCAACCGACGAGATCGGCGTCTTCGAGATGAAGGAAAAGGGGCTGGAGGAGAATGCCAACCCCTCGGCCCTCTTTCTCGGCGCCCACGGAGCCCGGGCCAGCGGGGCGGCCGTGTTTGCCGGTGTCGAGGGCACCCGGCCGGTGCTGGTGGAAATCCAGGCGCTGGTAGCCCCGGCCGCCTACGGCACCCCCAGACGCTCCGTGGTCGGATGGGATTCGGCCCGGCTGGCGATGATCCTGGCTGTGCTCGAAACCCGGTGCGGTCTTGGATTCGGGGGGCGGGACGTGTACCTGAGCGTCGCGGGCGGACTGCGGATCACGGAGCCAGCGGCGGATCTCGCCGTAGCGGCCGCCCTGATCTCGGCCCTCTCCGACGAGCCTTTGCCGGAGGATTGTGTCGCCTTCGGCGAGGTCGCGCTTTCAGGCGATGTCCGGCCGGCGGGGCGGACGGACCTTCGACTGAAAGAGGCTGCGAAGCTCGGATTCAGAACAGCGTTTGCGCCAAGAGGGGCGGAGAGCGGGACGGTCAGTGTTCGCGAGATCGCCCGAATCAGCGATCTTGTCGCGCGACTGACGCCCGGATGAACGGAGGGGCGTAATGGAAGGACTTGGATTGACCGCATTCGACGCAGTCGCGATCGCGGTCGTGCTGATTTCCGCGGTGATGGCGTTCGCGCGCGGGTTGATCCGCGAAGTGTTCTCCATTGTGGCGTTCTTCGCGGCGATCTTCGCGGCGATCTGGGGCTACCGCTATGTCGCGCCGTTCCTCGAAGGCGCGGTCGGCAACCCGCTGTTTGCGACGCTGTTCGCGGGCTTCCTGATTTTCCTCGTGGTGTTCGTGGCGATCACGATCCTCACGTCCATGCTGGCGAAGGCCGCCCACAGCTCCGGCGAAATCGGCACGCTCGATCGCGGCG
>JANNVF010000302.1:0-3740 GCA_031414315.1 Hyphomonadaceae bacterium
CTGACCGACGCGCGCGCGCGTCGGCGCATGATGGGTGCTCTGGCCGACGCGATTGACGTTTACTTCGCCAAATCCCGCGCCTATGCGGGGCGCTGATCACCCACACGCGGGTGCCCGGATCGGCCGACGCCCGTCGCAGACAGCGTCATATTCGCGCCCCAAAATCGGTCGAGTTCCAAGCCATGGCGATACAGCTGACCCCTGAACTGATCCGCAAACTGCTCATCGGGGCGGCCGGCGTCGCCGCCGCGATGGTGCTTGGCCTCGTGATCCTGGTGGCGGTCGCCGTGCAGGGCCTGCCGGATTACAAGCAGCTTGTGGACTACCGCCCGCCGGTGACGAGCCGCGTGCACGCGGGCGACGGCAGCCTGATCGCTGAGTTCGCCACCGAGCACCGCGTGTTCGTGCCGATCCAGGAAATTCCCGACCGGGTGAAGCAGGCCTTCATCGACGTGGAGGACAAGTCCTTCTACCAGCACAGCGGGCTCGACTACGCCGGCATCATGCGCGCAACGGTCGCCAACATCGGCTCGATCTTTACCGGCGACCGGATGCAGGGCGCCTCGACGATCACGCAGCAGGTCGCCAAGAACATGCTGCTGTCCAGCGAGCGCACCCTGATGCGCAAGCTGAAGGAAGCGTTTCTCGCGCAACGCATAGAGCGCGCGCTCGGCAAGGAGCGCATTCTCGAGCTTTATCTCAACCAGATTCCGCTCGGTCGCCAATCGTTCGGCGTCGCCGCCGCCGCGCTCAATTATTTCGACAAGCCGCTGGAGGATCTCACGCTGGCGGAAGCGGCCTATCTCGGCGCCCTTCCGAAAGGTCCCAACAACTACGACCCGATCAAGAAGAAGGATGCGGCGATCGCGCGCCGCAATCTCGTTCTCTCGCGCATGGTATCGGCCGGCGATGTGACGCAGCAAGAGGCCGATGCGGCGTCGCAGGAAGATCTCGTCGTCGTCAACCGCCTGTCGGAAGACAAGTACGTGGCGTCGACGCACTTCGTGGAGCAGGTGCGTCGTCAGGTCGTTTCGCAGCTCGGCGAGAAGGCGCTGCAGGAAGGCGGCCTGTCGATCCGCTCCACGCTCGACACCAGCATGCAGGTCGCGGCCGCTCGCGCGGTCCGCAAGGGACTGGAACAATACGATCGCCGCCATGGTTGGCGCGGCCCGGTCGCCACGGTCGATGCGAATGGCGATATCGCCCGTGTTCTGCGTGCGGTCGATCCGCCGCCGCGCATGTCGAGCTGGTCGAAAGCGGTGGTCACGCAGGCCGAGCGCGGTGTGGTGCGGATCGCACTCGTCGATGGCTCGCAACGCCAGCTGTCGAATGAGGACGTGACCTGGGCCGCCTCCGGCGCCCGCAACAAGCCTGATCGCGCGTTGAAACGCGGCGCGGCGATCTATGTAACTTGCCCGCGCGAAGGCCGCTGCCGCTTGCAGCAAGAGCCGGAAGTCGAAGGCGCGCTGGTGGCGATGAACCCGCATACGGGCCGGGTGCTCGCGTTGATCGGCGGCTATGATTTCCGCCTTGGCGATTTCAGCCGCGTCACCGACGCGCGCCGCCAGCCAGGTTCGGCGTTCAAGCCGATCGTGTATTCCGCTGCGCTTGATCCCTGCACGGCCGAGGGCCAGCAAGGCTGTGGGCTGACGCCGGCGACGCTGATCGACGACGCGCCGTTCGCCATCGAAGCCGGCGACGGCACGGTGTGGGCGCCGGACAACTACACGCAGAACGCCTATCTCGGCCCGACGACCATGCGCACGGGCCTCGCCAAGTCGCTCAACACCATGACCGCGCGGCTTGTCTATGAAATGGGTCCAGACCGCGTGCTCGACTACGCCACGCGGCTTGGCATCTACGACGCCGGTAATCGCAATCTGGCGGTGTTTTCGCTGGGCCTCGGCGTCGGCGAAACCACGCCGCTACGGCTGACGACCGCCTACGCGATGTTCGTGAACGGCGGGCGGCGCGTCACGCCAATCTTCATCGACCGTGTGCAGGACCGCGACGGCCATACGGTCGAACGTACCGACAATCAGGCGTGCGCGGACTGCAACGGCCCCTGGTCCGGCCAGCCGGCGCCCGTCATCCCGGATGTGCGCGAGCAGGTGCTCGATCCGATCACCGCCTATCAGATCGTGTCGATGGCGCAGGGCGTCGTCGATCGCGGCACGGCGACGCTGGTCAAGAGCGTCGGCAAGACGCTCGGCGGCAAGACCGGCACCACCAACGACTACAAGGACGCCTGGTTCGTCGGGTTCTCGCCCGACCTCGTGGTCGGCGTATGGGTTGGCTTTGACCGCCCGCGGCCGCTGGGCGACAGCGAAACCGGCGCGCGGCTGGCGGCGCCGATTTTTCGCGACTTCATGGCCGACGCGCTCAAGAAGGAACCGGACACGCCGTTCCGCATGCCTGCCGGTGTGCGTCTCGTGCGCATCGACGGGGCCACCGGCATGCTGCCGTCCGCGCAGACGGTTGACACGATCGTTGAGGCGTTCCGTCCCGGCACCGAGCCCACCGAGTTCATGGAAGGCTCGCCGATCATCATCGGTCGCGGCGAAATGGGGTTTCCGGGGTCGGGCCCCGGCGCGGGGCTGCCGCCCGAACAGCCGGGCATCTCTCCCACGGCGCAACAGGGCCCGCCGCCGCAGCAGAAAGATGACGGGCTCGGCGGCTTGTACTGACGGGACGCATCTGGCGAGAGGCGCGCAAACCGCCTATCTCACGCCGTAGAGTCCCGCTCACTGACAGGCTTTCCCATGCGCCCCGACATCGCGGCCCTCGCCGAACAGATCAGCACGACCGCCACCTTGCTGCGGAGGCGTCTTTGACTGGGACCGCGCCAACGCTCGTCTCGATGAACTGAACGCGCTCGTCGAAACGCCGTCGTTTTGGGATGACCCGGAGAAGGCGCAGAAGCTGATGCGCGAACGCACGAAGCTCGCCGATGCGATCGCTGCGGTGCTGACGTTCGAACGCGACGTCGCTGACAACACCGAATTAGCCGACATGGCCGACGCCGATGGCGACGAGGAAATGCTTGGGGAGGCGCGTGCCGCGCTGCAGGCGCTCAGCATACGCGCCGAGCGCGCCGAGCTGGAGACGCTGCTGTCGGGTGAAGCCGACGCCAACGACTGCTACGTCGAAATCAACTCCGGCGCCGGCGGCACCGAGAGCCAGGACTGGGCGCAGATGTTGCTGCGCATGTACACGCGGTGGGCCGGTGCGCACGGGATGAGCGTCGATCTGCTGGAAGAGCAGGATGGCGACACCGCAGGTATCAAGTCGGCGACGATCCAGGTGAAAGGCGAGAACGCCTATGGCTGGCTGAAAACGGAATCCGGCGTGCACCGCCTCGTGCGAATTTCGCCGTATGACTCCAACGCGCGCCGGCACACGAGCTTTGCCAGCGCGTGGGTGTATCCGGTGGTGGACGACACCATCGAGATCGACGTGCAGGACAAGGACGTGCGCATCGATACCTATCGCGCGTCGGGCTCCGGCGGCCAGCACGTGAACAAGACCGACAGCGCGGTGCGCATCACGCACTTGCCGACGGGCGTTGCGGTGGCGTGCCAGTCCGAACGCTCGCAGCACCAGAACCGTGCGAAAGCGTGGGCGATGTTGCGCGCGCGCCTGTACGAACGCGAGCTGCAGATCCGCGAAACCGCCGCGCAGGCGCTGCAGGATTCAAAGACCGAAATCGGCTGGGGGCGGCAGATCCGCTCCTACGTGCT
>JANNVF010000303.1:0-4890 GCA_031414315.1 Hyphomonadaceae bacterium
CATCGTCGCACCTGCGCCGGCCGGCCCGCCGATGTCGCCGGCGGCGCTCGCCCAGCACATCCGTATCCTCGCGTCCGACGAGTTCGGCGGCCGCGAACCGGCGTCGGGCGGCGAGCGCCTCGCCACCGACTACATCACGCAGATGTTCAAGGCCGCGGGCCTGCAGCCCGGCTGGAACGGCGAATGGCTGCAACCTGTGCCGCTGCTGGAGGCCACCGCCGTTGGCGATCCCGCGTTGACGATCACCGGCCGCGATGGGCCGAAGACCTACAACTACCGCAGCCAGGAGGTGGTGTGGACCAAGCGCCCGCAAGGCGCGCAGACCATCACCGACGCGCCGCTGGTGTTCGTCGGTTACGGCGTGGTGTCGCCGGAGAACAACTGGAACGACTACGCCGGCATCGACATGAAGGGGAAGATCGCGGTCATCCTCATCAACGATCCCGATTTTGAAACGCCTGCGGGCCATCCCACCACCGGCAAGTTCGGTGGCAAGGCGATGACCTACTACGGCCGCTGGACCTACAAGTACGAGGAAGCCGGCCGGCAAGGCGCGGCGGGCGCGATCATCATCCACGAAACCGGCCCGGCCGCGTATCCGTGGGCGGTGGTGGAATCGTCGTGGACCGGCCCGCAGTTCGACACCAAGCGCAGCGGCGACGGCGCCGATCGCGTGCAGGTGGAAGGCTGGGTGCACACCGACACCGCCGCCGACATGTTCACCCGCGCGAACCTGACCTTCGCGGACCTCAAGGCGCGCGCGCAGCGGCCGGGCTTCCGCCCGGTGGCGATGGGCCTGACCGGCTCGGTCTCGCTCAACATGGAGGTGAAGGATTCGCTGTCCTATAACGTGATCGGCGTGCTGCCGGGCAAGACCGCGCCCACGGAAGCGATCCTCTACGGCGCGCACTGGGATCACCTCGGCCAGTGCACGCCGGTGAACGGCGACAGCATCTGCAACGGCGCGCTCGACAACGCGTCGGGCACGGCGGGGCTGATCGAACTCGCGCGCCGCTACAGTGCGGAAGGCGCGGCCAGGCGCAGCGTCATCTTCATCGCCTACACGGCTGAAGAACAGGGCCTGCTCGGCTCGGCGTTCTACGCGCAAAACCCCGCCTTCCCCGCCAACAAGACGGTGATGGCGGTGAACATGGACGGCGCAGCGCTCAATGGGCCGACGCGGGACGTGACGGTGGTCGGCTACGGCAAGTCGGAGCTGGAAGACATGCTGGGCCGCTACGCCCAGCAGCAGAACCGCACCATCAAGCCGGAAGAAAACCCCGAGCGCGGCTCGTTCTATCGCTCGGACCACTTCAATCTGGCCAAGGTCGGCATCCCGGTGATCTACGCCTCGGGCGGGCTTGATCTGGTCAACGGCGGGATCGCGCGCGGCAAGGAACTGTCCGACGACTACATCGCGCACCGCTATCACAAGCCGCAGGACGAGTTTAATCCCAATTGGGATTACGCCGGTCAGATCCAGGATCTGCAGCTGTTCTATCAGCTCGGCCGCACCTACGCGGACGGGTCGACGTGGCCGAACTGGCGCCCGACGGCGGAGTTCTATTCCATCCGCCAACGGTCGATGGCCGCACGCTGATCGCGGCCAAAGTGCGACAAACCACGCGCGGGCGGAAGATTTGCGACAAACGCAAATTCCTCCGCCCGCCGCAGGGTCCGCCGCATTTCACGTGCGGAGCGCAGCAACCTGCATGAGCCTGCCTGAACAACGCCGCGACAGGCGGCGCTCAGGGAGTGACGATCATGCGCACGCTCATCATCGCCTGCGTGTTCGCGGCCACCGCCGCGACGCCGGTTTTCGCCGACGACGGCGCCATCCGGATCAACACCGCCGGCCGCGATTTCTCCAGCGCCGAAGCGGTCGCGGGTCTCCACGCGCAGATCGAACGGGCCGCACGCAAGGTCTGTGGCGTCACCAACCGGCTGTCGGCGCGCGCCTACCAGCAACGCGCCGCGTGCGTGGCGGAAAAAATGGACGCTGCGGTGCGCACGGCGAACCTGCCGGCGCTGACCGCGCTGCATGCGTCGATCACGCAGGCGACGCGGACCTGAAGATTTATTCCTTCTCTCCCGCGAGGGGGAGAAGGTTTCAGGCTTTTCCTATCGCCTCCGCGACGCTCGCAAATCCTTCGGCCCTCAACCGCGCCGACAGATCCGCCGCGATCCGCGCGATGAGGCCGGGGCCCTCGTAGACCATCGCCGAATACACCTGCACGGCGTTCGCGCCGGCGCGGATCTTCGCCCATGCGGTATCGCCGTTCTCCACGCCGCCGGCGCCGATCAGCGGCACGCGGCCACCGAGCGCCTGCGCGAACAGCCGCAGCGTCTGCGTCGACACCGCAAACAGCGGCCGACCGGAGAGGCCGCCGGCTTCGCTTTTCATGGCGCTCCGCAACGTGTCCGGCCGCGCAATGGTGGTATTGGAGACAACCAACGCATCGAGTGTGAAGGTTTCCGTCAGTTCCGCGATATCGCGCACTGCTGCATCATCGAGATCGGGCGCCACTTTGAGGAACAGCGGCCGGCGTCCATGCGTCTGCGTCAGCGTCGCGCGCGTCTCGTTCATGCGCCCGAGCAATTCCTCCAGCGCGCCACGCTCCTGCAGACCGCGCAGGCCCGGCGTGTTGGGCGACGAGACGTTCGCTGTCACGTACGCGCAATGCGCCCACACCGCGTTCAGCCCCTGCACGTAGTCGCTGACGCGATCGGCGCTGTCCTTGTTGGCGCCCACGTTGGCGCCGACGACGCCGCCGGACTTGCGCCGCGCCAGCCGCGCGGCGAACACGTCGAGCCCGTCGTTGTTGAAACCCATGCGGTTGATGACGCCGCGATCCTCGGTCAACCGGAACAGGCGCGGCTTCGGATTGCCGGCCTGCGGCTTCGGCGTGACAGT
Organism: Hyphomonadaceae bacterium; assembly: GCA_031414315.1. GTDB lineage: Bacteria > Pseudomonadota > Alphaproteobacteria > Caulobacterales > Aquidulcibacteraceae > VFBF01. Next base: position 2,915 of record JANNVF010000303.1, read on the forward strand.
GCCCATCTCCACGAAGCCAAAGCCGGACGCGAGCAGCGCGCTTGGCGCCTCGGCGTTCTTGTCGAAGCCAGCAGCGAGGCCGATGGGGTTCGGGAGTTCGAGCCCCGCCAGTGTCGTGCGCAGGTTGGCGAAGCGATCGGCGCGCACGCGGGGCCCGAGCCCCAGCGCCATGCTCTCCACCGCCGCGCGGTGTGCGGTCTCCGGGTCGAGCGCGTGCAGCGCGCGCGTGGCGATGTCGTGTAGCGCGCTCATGGCGCCAGCTCCGGCAGAACGAACACGCCATCGGGCCCACGCAGAATTTTCCAGGCGTCCGTCGCGAACGATGTGGCGAGCCCGCCATGGAAGTGCGGAAACAACGCCCCGTCCCGCGACGCTTCCCAGCGCAAATCGGGGCCCAGCGCTGTCGCGTTGAATGCCACAAGGATCAACTCGTCGGCGTTGGTGAAGTGCAGCGCCAGCGTTTCCGCCACCTGCGCAGCCCCAGACAGATGGACGAAGCCATCCCGCGCATCGACGCCCGCCAGCGCCAGGACGCCATGCGACCGGGCCTGCGTCCACGCCGCTGGAGACAGGATCTTGTACACGGTCGTCGACTGCACGGATTTTTAGCCTATATGTAGGTGACAAGTCCGTTTCCGCGCAGTATAGGAGCGGCATCGACCTTCGCAACCGGCCCCCAATGCCCGGAGTCGCCGATGCAGCACATGACCCTGTGGGGCGCCATCGATGCGCTCGCCGCGCGCAACGGCATGACGGCGTCGGGGCTTGCCCGCGCGGCCGGGCTCGACGCCACCACGTTTAACAAGTCCAAGCGCATCGGCGCCGACGGGCGCCCGCGCTGGCCGTCCACCGAAAGCGTGTCGCGCGCGCTCGCAGCGACCGGGTCGACGTTCGACGAGTTCGCCGCGCTGCTGGCGGGACGCCCGAGCGGCGCCGGCCGCTCCATCCCCATCGTCGGCCTCGCGCGCGCAGGCGCCGATGGCTTCTTCGATGATGCGGGGTTTCCCGTCGATGCAGCCGAGACCGTGCGCTTCCCCGATCTCGGCGACGAGCGCGTCTACGCGCTGGAGATCAGCGGCGACAGCATGGAGCCGCTTTTCCGCAATGGTGACGTGGTGATCGTGCAGCCGGGCGCGGCGGTGCGCAAAGGCGACCGCGTGATCGTGCGCACGCGTACCGGCGAGGTGATGGCCAAGCAGCTCGGCCGGCGCACCGATGCGTCGCTTGACCTGATGTCGCTCAACCCGGCGCATCCCGTGCGCACGCTCGATCCGCGCGATGTGGACTGGATCGCGCGCATCGTGTGGGCGAGCCAGTGAGGCGGAGTTCAGTCACCATCGCTCCGGATAGCGGCGACGGCGCGATGATGACTGAACTCCGCAACGGCCAGCACGTCTACGATCTGGACTACCCGCTGCCGGCCTCGTAGGCGTCGTCAGCCGATCCAGCGAAGCGCGAGTCGCATGTCCTCGTCTTCCAACCAGTCGGCGAGATTGTCCTGATCAGCCGCTCGCAACTTGCGGATGCGCTCACGCTGCGCCGCCTCCTCCCGCTCAGCTTGCAGCTGAGCAGCTTCCCTCTCGCGGCGCTGCAAGTCCCGTTGCGCCTGTTTGGCTTTGTCTGCAGCCGAAGGAGGATCGGCGCGCTTCTCCGTGTCCGTTCGTGCCGGCGACCCGCCGTCGAGCCGCTTAACCAGATCGTCCATCAATTCCTGCAAATCGTCCGGCAGATCTTCAGCGTCCTGCCGGCGCCGCGTTCGTTCCGCTTCACGCCGCTCACCTTTTTCGGCCAAGAACGCACGGGCCGCCTGCTCCAGGGCGCCAAGATCGTCTTTGTCAGCCATGTCCCCGCTCCCCGTCCCGACGGCACAACCTTAGAATAAGCGTGACTTGAACTCTGGTTCCACGCCTACCGGATCTGCGCCGTCGCCTGACGCGCCGCAGCCGCGCCGCCCTGTGCCGCCAGCACCCGCGCCA
>JANNVF010000304.1:0-4587 GCA_031414315.1 Hyphomonadaceae bacterium
CCGCCCGCGGGCGCGCCGTCCAACCCCCCCCGTCGCGCGGGTCCCAAGCCGGGCCCGCCCGGCTGCCAACCCCCCGCTGCCGGACGGGCCCCCGCCGCTACGGCTCCGCAATCCCACAGCTTGCGTGGGTCGCGTCGATGCGCGCCAACGCCATCGCGCCAATCAATCCGACGGCGCCGGTTCCGTGTTAGACTGCGTCTCCCAGTCACCGGAGACCAGACGTGCAAACCATCGCCCCGCCCCAAGTCAGCGCACAGACCATCGCCGCGTTCTTCGCGTCGATGCGGCTGTGGCTGCTGGAGACGATGGCGGTGTTTCTGGCGCATCTGACCGACAAAACATCCAGCGGCCGCGCGCTGCATCGATGGCTCGACGCCGATGTGCGCGACGCGATCGACGACACCAGGCGCATGCTGTTCGTCATGGCGGTGTCGCGCATGGCGCCGTCGCGGGTGCGCGCGCACATGCGCGGCGGCGCGCTACCGAGTCCCGCGCCGGCGGGCTTCCGGTCGGCGGGGCCGCGCAGCCGCAAATGGTTTCGGCTTACCACGCGCGCGCTCAAGGCGCGCGGCTACGGCGTGCAAAACCGGCTGGCGCTGCTGCGCGATCTGCTGGCGCGGCCCGAGCATTGGGTGGCGCGGATCGGCGTGCGGATGGCGCGTCTCAAGCGCGGTCGCAAGGGCCGGCGCTTCCTGTGCGTCGCGCCGCCGGCGCTGGGCGCGCCGTGCAACGCCTTCGCCGTCGACGCCACATGCGCCGATACGTCGTAGCGCGCCCGGAGCATGGACGCCCTCGTCCATGCCTCGATCTCCAACACCTGACGCGGGCGGGGGCGCCCGCGCTCCAAACCACCGCGCTTTGCGCGGGCGCTGGCGCGCGTCCCTACCCGCGATCCTTCATCAACCGCGCCTGATCCCGCTTCCAGTCGCGGTCCTTGCTGGCCTCGCGCTTGTCGTGGGCCTTCTTGCCGCGCGCGAGCGCGATCTCCAGCTTCGCCTTGCCGCGGTCGTTGAAGTACATCTTCAGCGGCACGATGGTGCGGCCGTCGCGCTCCACCGCGCCCTTCAGCTTGTTCAGTTCCTTGCGCTTGACCAGGAGCTTTCGCGGCCGGCGCGGGTCGTGATTGAACTGCGCGGCGGGCGCATAGACCGGAATGTAGCTGTTGATCAGGTACAGCTCCCCGCGCTCGGCGCTGGCGTAGCTCTCGGCGATGTTGGCGCGGCCCTCGCGCAGCGCCTTCACCTCGGTGCCGGTCAGCATGATGCCGGCTTCGAGGGTTTCCTCGATCAGATAGTCGAAGCGCGCGCGCCGGTGTTCGGCGATGAGTTTGACGACGGTGTTCTTGGTCACAACAGACCTGCCCGCGCCAGCGCCGCATCCACCGCCTCCCGCGTCGCGGCACTCACCGGAATGATCGGCAGGCGCACGTCCTCGCGGCACAGCTCCAGCCGCGACAGCGCATATTTCGCCGGCGCCGGCGAAGGCTCCATGAACAGCGCGCGGTGCAGCGCCGAGAGTTTCAGATCGATGTCATGCGCGCTGCCGTAGTCGCCCGCCCGGCAACACTCCTGCAACCGCGCGCACAGCTCCGGCGCGACGTTTGCGGTGACCGAAATCAGGCCGTTCCCGCCCATCGCGTTGAACCCGACCGCCGTGCCGTCCTCACCCGACAGCAGCGAGAAATCCCGCCCGCACATGTTGCGCTGACGGGTGGCGCGATCCAGCTGGTTGGAGGCGTCCTTGATGCCGATGATGTTGGGATGGCGCGCCAGCGTCGCCACCGTTTCCGGCAGCAGATCGACACCGGTGCGCGCCGGCACGTTGTAGAGGAGGAGCGGCAGCTGCACCGCGTCCGCGATCGCCGTGTAGTGGGCGATCATCCCGTCCTGGCTCGGCCGGTTGTAGTACGGCGTCACCACCAGCGCCGCGTCCGCGCCAACCGTCTTGGCGTGCCGTGTCAGCTCGATGGTCCTGGCCGTGTCGCTGGAGCCGACCCCGGCCACCACGGGAACCCGGCCTCTGGCGATCTCCACGCACAGCGAAATCAACCGCTTCTGTTCGTCAGCGGACAGAGTGACCGATTCGCCTGTTGTACCATTGGGCACCAGCCCGTGGACGCCGGACGCGATCTGTCGTTCCACGAGGGTGGCAAAAGCAGTTTCGTCCACCATTCCGTCACGAAATGGCGTGATCAAGGCCGGCAGAACCCCGGTAAAATGCGCTGTCATGATGCTGGGCCCGCGCGGCTCTCGCTGAAGGCACGTGATTTGCCGCGCGGAGTCAGATAGGGCGGATGAGGCCGGTATGGCAAGCGGAGGCGACCGATGGCGCGACGGGGATTGACGGGCGTGGCCGCCGTGATGGCGCTGGCGCTGCTCGTGGCCGGAACCGGCGTGCGCGCGCAGGAGGGAACCGGGGCCGCGAACGGCGAAGAAGCGGATGCTCCGGTCAACGAGCTGACCTCCGAGCCGCCGTCGAGCCCCGTGCTCGCGGCCGCGCCCGGCTCCGCGCACGTGCAGACGCCGGGCGTCGGCGCGGTCTCCTATGCGGGCATGCCGTCGGCCGGTGAAATCTCGCGCCTGCGCGAAGGCATCCTCGCCGCCGGCGCCAACAACTGGGACGGCGTGCGCGGCGCCCGCTCGATGGCCGCCGATCCGCTGGTGAAGCGCGTGCTGCAATGGCGCCTCGCCAGCGACATGGACGCGCCCGCCACCTTCGAGGAATTGCGCATCGCACTTGACCAGCTACAGGGCTGGCCGGGCCGCGACACCATGCGCCGTCGCACCGAACAGGCGATCTTCGATTCCGGCTGGTCGGCCCAGCAGAAAGCCACGTGGCTGCAGGCCGGCGGACCGCTGTCCGGCGACGGCAAGGTGGCGCTGGCCATGGCGCTGAAGCAGCTCGGCCAGCGCGATCAAGCCGCCGCGATCGTGCGCGACGCGTGGCGCGTGAACACCATCACGCCGCGCGCCGAGGCGCTGGCGATCAGCGATCTCTCTGACATGCTGCGCACCAGCGATCACGCCGCGCGCGTGGATTGGGCGCTGTGGCGCGATGACCGCGCCAGCGCCAACCGGCTGATCGGGCGCCTCGGCCCGGAAGACAGCGCCGTCGAACGCGCCCGCATCGTGCTGCAGACGCGCCCGCGCAAAGGGTTGCAGGCGGCGGTCGATCGCGTGCCCGAGTCACGCCGCGAAGACCCGGGTTTTCTCTACGACCGCACGCGCTACTACCGCATCACCGGGCGCCCAGAACTGGCCGCGCCGATCGCCGCGCGCATCATCCCCAGCGCGACGCCGGCGGTGGCCCATGAGCCGTTGTTCAAGGAGCGCCGTCGCTACGTGCCGCGCGCGCTGCGCGAAGGCGCGCGCACGCAGGCCTACAACCTCATCGCCAATCACGGTGTCATCACCGGAGAATCCTTCGCCGAAGCCGAGTGGCTGGCCGGCTGGCTCGCTCTGCGCTTCACGCGCGAACCCGCCAAGGCTGACGCGCACTTCGCGCACATGGACGCCGGCGTCGCCACGCCGATCTCCAAGGCCCGCGCCGCCTACTGGCGCGCGATGTCGAGCAAGGCGCTGAGCAAGGACGCCGACGCCAGCGCGTTTCTCAGCGAAGCCGCGAAGTACAACTATACCTACTATGGCCTGATCGCCGCAGCGAAGATGAACGACACCGCCATGCTGTCATTCGGAGACCGCATGCCGATTTCACCGGACGTGCGCGCGCAGTTTGAATCGCGCGAAGTGGTGCGGGCGCTGAAGCTCATCGCGCAGGTCGGCGACGAGAAGGATTTCGAGTCCATCGCCTACTTCCTCGACGATCAGCTCGCCACGCCGCTGGAGCACGAGATGCTGTCGCAGATCGCGCGCGAGCAAGCCTACACGCGCATCGCGGTGCGCACCGCCAAGTCCGGCATCCGGCGCGGCATCCTGGCGCTCGACTCCGCCTACCCGCTGCTCGATATCCCCGCCGACGCGCGCAAGCCCGGCCGACCCGAGCCGGCGCTCATCCTCGCCATCACGCGCCAGGAAACCGAGTTCGACCCCCGCGCCGTGTCCAGCGCCGGCGCGCGTGGCCTGATGCAGCTGATGCCCGCCACCGCGCGCGCCACCGCCCGCGAGGAGGGGTTGCCGTACCAGCCTGGCTGGTTGCTCGATGATCCTTCCTACAACGTGACACTGGGCGCCGCGCACCTCCAGCATCTGCTGGCCGACTGGAACGGCTCCTACATCTTGACCATCGCGTCCTACAACGCCGGCGCCGGGCGTCCGCGCGAATGGATCGGCGACTGGGGCGATCCGCGTCAGCGCAACGTCGATGTGATCGACTGGATCGAACTCATCCCGTTCTCCGAAACACGCAACTACGTGCAGCGCGTGCTCGAGAACGTGCAGGTCTACCGCCAGCGCCTCGCGGGCGGGCCCGTGCCGGTGCGGATCGAGCAGGATCTGCGGCGCGGCGGAACCTAGCCTCTCAGTATTTCCGCGTATTGCTCGGGGTCGACGTTGCCGCCGCTGGCGACAATGGCGACGCGCGCGCCCTTGAGATCGATCGCGCCCGACAGCGCCGCCGCCAGCGCAATCG
>JANNVF010000305.1:0-3969 GCA_031414315.1 Hyphomonadaceae bacterium
GTGGTGGACGCGAAGTAGAGGTTGTTCAGCGCCTTCGGATCGCGGCCGGTCAGACAGTCGCGCGTCGCCTCGACCGCCATCGTGATGGCGTCCTCGTCCCAGTTGGCCATGGACCGCTCGCCCTTGGCCTTGCCCATCAGGTTCGGCGCGAGCCAGGCGTTGGCGGAAGCCGCCGCTTTCCGCTGGAGACGAAGACGCGGCACATATCCGCCGTACGCCGTGATGCCGACCATGATCGCGCTCCCTTGGTATTGTTGGGGGCGAGACTAGGCAGGCCGGCGCGCGCGGGCAACCGGGTGGCGTGGCGTCAATCCGCCCTACGCGTACGGATCGTCCTTCGCCAGATACTCCCGCACGTACTCCCCCACCCCCGCCTCGATCGACGTCATCTGTCTGTTGTACCCAAGCGCCCGCAGCCGCGAGAGATCGGCTTCGGTGAAGTACTGGTAGTTGCGGCGGATGTCTTCCGGCGTATCGACGAACTCGATCTTGGCCTGCTTGTGCACCGCTGCGTAAAGCGCGTGCGCGAGATCGAGGAACGTGCGCGCGCGGCCCGTGCCGATGTTGACCAGCCCCGCGCCTTCGTCCCGCGCCAGCAGCCATTCGGTGACATCGGCGCAGTCGTCCACGTAGACAAAATCGCGTTTCTGGCCGCCGTCGGGGTAGTCTGGATGATGCGACTTGAAGAGCCGCGTGGTCTCTCCGGCCGAAGCCTTCGGGTACATGTGTGCGACCACGCTCTTCTGGCCGCCCTTGTGATATTCGTTGGGGCCATAGACGTTGAAGAACCGCAGGCCCGACCATTTCGGCGGCGCATGCCCGCGCGCGGCTTCGCGCAGCGCGTAGAGATCGAACAGTTGCTTTGACCAGCCATAGGCGTTCAGCGGCTGCAGCGCGCGCACCGCCGCATACGTATTGTCATCGATAAAGCCATGTTCGCCACCGCCGTAGGTCGCTGCCGACGACGCGTAGACCAGCGGCTTTTTCTCCGCCGCGCACCAGTCCCACGCCGTCTTTGAAAGGCGAAAATTGGTTTCCGCGATAAGATCCACGTCCTCTTCGGTGGTAGACGAGATCGCGCCCATGTGCACCACGGCGGTCACGCGCTTTGCATTGGCCGCGAGCCATTCGGTCATCGCTTCCGGCGCCACGAGGTCGGCCACGTCGTGCTTGGCGATGTTCTTCCACTTGGCGGCCGCCACGTCGCCGAAGCGGTCGCACACCACCACATCGACATCGCCGCGCGCAGCCAGCCGCGCCACGATGTTGGAGCCGATGAAGCCGGCGCCGCCGGTCACGAGGATTGCCGGGCCGCTCACGCTGTCTCCACTCGCCTTGATCCACCCGTCTTAACGGTGCGTAACAGGCCGTGTCACACGGATGCGCCGCGCGCAAGAAGTCCGGGAAGCAGGAGATCAGGGTTGGCCCGCGCCGCTGCACGCCACGACGACAGCGCGCCCCGGATCGTCTGGTTCCGGCAGGATCTGCGCCTCGCCGACAATCCGGCTCTCTCTGGCGCCCGCGCAACCGGCGCGCCGGTCATTCCCGTGTATGTCCTCGATGACGCCACCCCCGGCGACTGGAAGCTCGGCGGCGCGTCGCGCTGGTGGCTGCATCACAGCCTCGCGGCCCTCGGCGCCGATCTCGCCCGGTTGGGCGCGCCGCTGGTGTTGCGGCGGGGACGCGCGGAAGACGTTATTCCGGCGCTGGTGGAGGAGACCGGCGCGCGCGCGGTGCACTGGAACCGGTGCTATGAACCCGCCGCCATCGCCCGCGACACCCGTCTCAAGGCGACGATGACCGGCGCCGGCGTGGCCGTCGAGAGCTGCAACAGCGCCCTCCTGGTCGAGCCCTGGGCGCTGAAGACCGGCGCCGGCGGGCCGTTCAAGGTCTATTCTCCCTTCTGGCGCGCGCTGCAGGCTGCCGGGGTCGCGGCGCCGACTCCGGCGCCGGACCGCCTGAAGGGCGCCGCTCCTGGAAAGACCGAGACGCTCGCAACCTGGGGCCTGCGCCCAACCCGCCCAGATTGGGCAGGCGGCCTCCGCGACGCCTGGACGCCCGGCGAGACCGGCGCCCGCGCCCGGCTCGACGCGTTTCTCGACGAAGCCCTGCAAGGCTATGGCGCCGCCCGCGACCGCCCGGACTTGCCCGCCACCTCGCGTCTCTCCCCGCACCTCCACTGGGGCGAGATCGGCCCGCGTCAGGTCTGGGCCACCGTGGAGGCGTTCGCCGCCGTCCGCCCCGAGGTGCGGAACGACGCCGACAAGTTCCTGTCCGAGATCGGCTGGCGGGAATTCTCCCACCATCTCCTCTTCCACGCCCCCCATCTGCCCGAGCGCAACTGGCGGGCGCGCTTCGATGACTTTCCGTGGGTCACAGACGAGGCCGCGATTAACTCTTGGCAACGCGGCCAGACCGGCTATCCAATCGTCGACGCCGGAATGCGGGAGCTCTGGTCGACGGGGTGGATGCACAATCGCGTGCGCATGATCGTCGCCTCATTTCTGGTCAAGGATCTGATGATCCACTGGCGGCGCGGGGAAGACTGGTTCTGGGACACGCTCGTGGACGCCGATCTCGCCAACAATGCAGCGAGCTGGCAGTGGGTCGCGGGCTCCGGCGTCGACGCCGCGCCGTACTTCCGCGTCTTCAATCCGGTAACGCAGGGCGAACGCTTCGATCCAGAGGGCGCGTACGTGCGCCGCTGGTGTCCGGAGATCGCGGCGCTGCCTGCAGCATTCGTCCATGCGCCATGGACGGCGCCGGCGCATGTGCTGGCGAACGCCAACGTGACACTCGGCAGGACCTATCCCCATCCCATCGTCGATCACGCGCTGGCGCGCCTGCGCGCGCTCGACGCCTACAAGCATAGTGCGAGTTCTCATGACGGGTAACACGCGACAAGGCCACCGCATCGGCATCATCGGCGCAGGCGTTTCCGGCATGGGCGCCGCGTGGGCGCTGCGCGACACCCATGAGGTGGTTCTATTTGAGAAGAACGCGCGCCTCGGCGGCCACGCCGACACGCAGACGATCGACTACGACGGCGCGGCAATCGACGTGGATACCGGCTTCATCGTCTACAACCTGCATAACTATCCCAATCTCGTGCGGCTGTTCGATCACCTCGGCGTGGAGACGATCGCGTCGGACATGAGCTTCGCGGTCTCCGACCCAAGGAGCTTCGAGTGGTCGAGCAACGGCTTCAACGGCATCTTCGCGTGGAAGCGCAACCTGGCGAACCCCGCCTTTCTCGGCATGCTGTCCGACATCGTGCGGTTCAGTGCGAGCGCCCGACTCGATCTGGAGCACGGCCGCGTCGCCAATGTGTCGCTGGAAGACTACATTGCGAGCCTGAAGCTGGGCCGCGACTTCCTGCGCCAGTATCTGCTGCCGATGGGCGCTGCCATCTGGTCGACGCCGGAGCAGGAAATGCTGCGCTATCCGGCGCTCTCGTTCCTGCGCTTCTTCGACAATCACCGTCTGTTGCACTCCGAGCGCCCACGCTGGCGCACAGTGAAGGGCGGTAGCAAGGTGTACGTGGCCGCCCTGCGGGCCGCCCTCGGCGCGCGCGTGCGTGGCAGCGATCCGGTGGTGGCGGTGCGCCGGGACGGCGAGCATGCCGTCGTGCGCACGCACTCTGGCGTCGAAACCATCTTTGATCAGGTGGTGTTTGCCTGCCATTCCGACGAAGCGCTGGCGCTGCTGACGGACGCCGACGCCACCGAGCGGTCGCTCCTCGGCGCCGTGAAGTACGAGCCCAACACCGCCTGGCTGCACCGTGATCCCAGCCTCATGCCCCGACGCCGCGCGGCGTGGGCGTCCTGGAACTACATGCGCGCCGCCGGCGCCGACGATCGGGTCTGCGTGAGCTACTGGATGAACAAGCTGCAGGCCATCGACATGGAGCGCCCGGTGTTCGTGACGCTCAACCCCTCCGTGCCCCCGACCGAGGCGCTCACCTTCGGC
>JANNVF010000306.1:0-2276 GCA_031414315.1 Hyphomonadaceae bacterium
AAGAAGAATAGAAACCGGCCACGAGGTGGGCGCGCCTTGTGATCAAATCCGCTTTCCTGCCGGATGATGGCGAGTTGCAACGCGGGCGGGGCGCCCCAACGGCGCTCGGCCCGCTTCACCGAACGCCACCAGCTTTCGTGCTGCTCGAAGATGGCGCAGGCGTCGCCTGGCTCGTCGGGGCGGTCCGTCGACGCGCACCCCGCCAGCGCCGTCGCGCCCAGAATGAAGCTACGCCTGTGCATGCCGATGGCTTTAAGCCCGGTCGGACGCACGGCAAAGCTCAAATGCAGCAGCGGCTCCACATCGCCTACGCTTTTGACCGCGCGTCTCTGAGTGTCGTGCGTCGAACCTTCCCGGCATCGTCTCGCAGGGGCTCGCGCACATACTCGAAGGAACGCGGTATCTTGTAACGGACGAGATGTAGGGCGAGATGCGCGTGCATCGCAGATTCGTCTGCGGGCCCTTCGGGGCGATCGACGATGGCGTGCAGCCGGTTGCCGAGGTCTTCGTCCGGCAAGCCGATCACAGCGGATGACCGCACGCCGGGAAACGCGTCGAGTGCCGCTTCCACTTCTGCGGGATAGATATTCGCGCCGCCCGAGAGGATCATGTCGGAGAGGCGATCGGTCAGGTAGAGATAGCCGTCCGCATCCATCCAGCCCATGTCGCCGAGGCTTTCCCAGCCACCCTCGATCGCCTTCGCGACGGCGCCGATGTAGCGGTAGCTCGTGCCGGCCCCGTCCAGTGGACGGAGAAAAACTTCGCCAATGTCGCCGGGCGGCAATGTTTCGCCGGTTTCACTGACGATCTTCATCTCGCACGTCGCCACGGGTTTGCCGACGGATCCGCGGTGCGTGAGCCAGTCCTTCCCCTGAATGGTGGTGGAGCCTTGTCCTTCCGTGCCGCCATACAACTCCCATATCGCTTCGGCGCCGAACCACTCGATGAAACACTCCTTCAGCCACGGCGGACACGGCGCAGCGAGGTGCCAGAGCGTTTTCAAACTCGACAGGTCGTAGCGCTCGCGTGTTTCGGCTGGCAGCGCCCAGATGCGGCGCATCATCGTCGGCACCATGTAAACCGTATCGACACGCAGCCGTTCGATCAGCTGCAGTGTCTCCTCAGCATCGAAACGCGTGGTCACGCCAACGGTGCATCCCTTGAACAGCGCAATCATCGCCCAGAGAAACGGCCCGTTGTGATAGAGCGGTCCGGGCACCAGCATGACGCCTTGCGTCGGAATTTCCAGATACGGCGTCTCGGGATCCCACGCCGCAGCGAGCTTCGATACGATGAGCTTGGGCCGTCCGGTTGAACCACCGGATGTCATGGCCTTGAAGGAGGTTGCCGTGCGTTCCGGCAGGGGATCGTCGCCAAGCGCCGGGTCAGGCCGATCGCCCTCCGGCAATGACGGTGTCGGCCCGTAAGCGCCGGCCTCACATCCGACGACCAACGCCGGCTGCGCCAGCTCGACGATCTGGTCTCGCTCCAACCTCGGCAGTCTCGCGGAGATCGGTTGTGGCGTCGCGCCGAGTTTCCAGGTGGCGAAGCACGCCTCCAGGAAGGCAACGCCATTCGGCAGGCCGATGGTGACGAAGTCGTCCGGTTTCACGCCAAGCTGCTCATAGCGCCGCGCGAGCCGGTTGGTCCGCGCCTCCAGTTCCGCCCACGAAACCCTGTCTCCCTCGTGGTCGATCGCGACGCGATCCGGTTGCACAGCAGCCCAGTGAGCGATGATGCGCGAGAGGGGGATCGGACCCATGGCGGCGGTTCCTTGGTTGTCGTTGGTGCGGTCGCCTATCGCGGCGCGCGCTCCAACCGAGCTTCGGGGATGAGCTGACGCATGCGGTCGCCAAACGAGATGAGGCACACTTCGTGCGGCGAGAGTGGGCCGCTTGAGTAGCTCGACGAGGCCATCCCCGTCTGCACGCCCTCGATCAGCACGGTGTCCTCCGCGTTGACCTGCCGGTTGATGCGCCAGTTGAGGTAGCGCGCGGCGCTCATTTCGCAGCTCGCGTCCGGATGTACGTAGGCGATCTCACGGATCATCGTCTCGGTCGGCGAGACCGGGATGAATTGCATGAAATCGACCTGATCGGGATAGATGTCGAAGGCGATGTTCGGCCAGAGCTTGTAGTACGCCCACAGACGTCGGCGATCGGCAGGGAGCTGGGTAAAGCCGGACAGCAGGTTCTGATATGCGCGCTCCGACCAGTTCTCCGACGCGTTCGGCTGCAGTTCTCCGGACATCTTGTCGACCCACCCGCGCGCCTCGA
>JANNVF010000307.1:0-5359 GCA_031414315.1 Hyphomonadaceae bacterium
CGGTGAATGGATCGCGCTCGGGCGCGCCGGCGACGGCCTGATGCTTGCCGAAGTATCGCTCCTGCGCGGCCTGCACGGCGGGCGTGAGCACGAGCTGCATGAATTTTGCGGCCATGGCGCGGGTGAAAGTTACGCTGTGCGCTCCCAGCGGAATTTGCGTTCCGTCTCCGCGATGGGCTGGTCGTTGATGCTCGCGTAGCGCTTCGCCATGGTGCCGTCGGCGTCGAACTCCCAGTTCTCATTTCCGTGGGCGCGCCACCATTGGCCGGCGTCATCGCGCCACTCGTATTCGAAGCGCACGGCGATACGATTGCCGGTAAAAGCCCACAGCGTTTTGCGCAGGCGATAGTCGTGCTCCTTCGCCCATTTGCGGCGGAGAAAAGCGACGACTTCCTCGCGGCCGTGCAGGAACTCGGCGCGATTGCGCCACTCGGTGTCGGGCGTGTAGGCAAGCGAGACGCGCTCGGGGTCGCGCGAATTCCAAGCGTCCTCGGCAAGCTGCACTTTCTGGCGCGCGGTTTCCTCGGTGAAAGGCGGGAGCGGTGGGCGTGGCGTGCTCATGGTCGTGAAAAACTACGCTGCGCCTCCGTAACTCACGTGGACGTCGGCGTCGAGGTAGTCCATGATGGTCTGCAGGTCAGTGCGTGCAGGGTTGATACGCTTCGCCTGCGCGGCGAACCACTCGAGGTCCTCCGCCTCGCCCACGGGCATCGTTTCGAGCCACGCGGACCACGCGCGGATTTCGTGCGGCGCGCGTTTCGGCGAAGCGTTCGCATTCACCCAGACCAGCAGCGCCCAATCGCCCGCGCCCGTCTTCACCTGCTCGAGCAGCGCGTCCTGCGCGATGTCGGTGAAGGCGAAAAAGTGTTGGTCCATCGGATTGGCGTATTTGTAATCGCCGGCCTTGCCAGTGAGCGAGGCGCGGGCTTTGTCGAGCACGCGGGCGAGCATGGCGTAGCCGCCGAGGCGGACGCGCGGGCTGCGGGGCGGACGTTGGGTGAGGTCGAGTGTGTTCATGATGCGGATTCGTTTTTCGTGGTTGAATGGGTTGCTGGATTAGCGACCGCAGCCGCAGCCGGCGGTGGTGCAGGTTTCGGCGGCGACGGGTTCGAGTTCGCCGGGTTCCACTTCCGGGAAATCGATGACGGTGCGGGCGACGTTGTTCGTGTAGTTGGTGAGAATGTTCAGCGCGACGTGCTGCACGACCTCGACGATTTCCGCGTCGTTCAGTCCGGCGCTGCGGGCCGCGTGCAGGTCGGTGTCGGCGATGTGACCGCGCTGGAGCGTGACAGCGCGGGCGAGCTTGAGCGCGGCGTCGGACTTGTCGCTCGTCGCGGTCGAGCGGCGGGCGGCGAGGATGTCGTCCTGGTCGAGCCCGGCCTTGCCGCCGAGCAGCGTGTGCGCGCTGAGGCAGTAGCCGCAGCCATTGATTTCGCCGACCGCGAGCGCGATTTGTTCGCGGAGTTTCGCGGCCAACACGCCGCCAGCCAGCGCGCCACTCAGGCCGAGGTAGCCCTCCAGCGCGGCGGGCGAATTGCCGAGCACACGGACAAGATTCGGCACAAAGCCGAGCTTGCCCTGGACGGCGGTGAAGAGTTGCTGGGCCTTGCCAGTGGCAGCAGCGGGGTCGGTTTGATGGATGCGGTTCATGTGGTGAGTTGGTGTTTGGTTCTTCGACGTTTCGTTCGACAGAGCCCTATTACACATGATGCGTGCCACCGCTCGGCACAGGCTGAAAAGCGGCTGCTTCCAGAGTAAAACGGCATTCGCCGCGAAAACCTGACGTTCTACGATATTTCGTGATGTACGAAATATCGTTTTCCTTATCAGCGAGAACTCGTAGTTCCATGCAATGTACTGTGCCGATTTCCCGAAAATCATGGTCTCCATGGCGCAAAACCGCACCCTGCCCGAGGTGCTCGGTGCCATCGCCAGCGGCATCGCCGCCTGCCCGAACGTGGCGCTCGCCCGCATCTGGCTCATCGACATGGGCGACCTCTGCGCGAACTGCCGCTTCCGCGAGGAGTGCCCCGACCAGACGCGCTGCCTGCACCTCGTCGCCAGCGCAGGCAATTCCGAGGCCGCCGGCACCGACCTCACGCGCACCGATGGCGTATTCCGGCGCTTCCCGCTCGGCGTGCGAAAAATCGGCACCATCGCGAAGAGCGGACAGCCGCTGCTGCTGCCCGGCGTGCGCGGCGATGAGGCGTGGATTGCCGACCACGAATGGTTCGAGCGCGAACGCATTCAGACCTTCGCCGGCCAGCCGCTCGTCTTTCGCGGGGAAGTGCTCGGCGTGCTCGCGATTTTCGACCGCCTGCTGCTCGATGCGTCGGATTTCGAGTGGCTACGCATCTTCGCCGACCATGCCGCGGTGAGCATCGCGAATGCGAACGCCTTCGAGGAAATCGCCTTTCTGAAAGAGCGGCTGGAGGAGGAAAATAGCTACCTGCGCGAAGAGGCGACCGCCGCGCGCGGCAGCGGCGACCTCGTGGGCGAAAGTGCCGCGCTGCGCAAAGTGCAGCAGCAAATCGAACTCGTCGCCGCGACCGATGTGACTGTGCTCATCACCGGCGAAAGCGGCACCGGCAAGGAACTCGTCGCCCGCGCCATCCACGCGCGCAGCCCGCGCGCGGGTCGCCCGATGATTGCCGTGAACTGCGGCGCCGTGCCCGACGCGCTTTTCGAGAGCGAGTTTTTCGGCCACGTGAAGGGCGCATTCACCGGCGCGCTGCGCGACAAGGCGGGGCGCTTCGAGCTCGCCGATGGCGGCACGCTTTTCCTCGATGAAATCGGCGAAGTCCCGCTGCCCATGCAGGCCAAGCTGCTGCGCGTGCTGCAGGAGCAGGAAGTCGAGCGCGTCGGCGACACCCGCCCGCGCAAAGTGAATGTGCGCATCATCGCCGCGACCAATCGCGACCTCAAAGCCGAGGTCGAAGCCGGCCGTTTCCGCCAGGACCTCTTCTACCGGCTCAGCGTCTTCCCCATCGAAAACCCGCCGCTGCGCGAACGCCGCGAAGACATCCCGCGCCTCGCCGAACACTTCATCCACACCGCCGCGAAACGGATGAACCGCCGCCCGCCGAAATTCACCAACGCCGCCGCCCGCCAGCTCGCCATGCACGACTGGCCCGGCAACGTGCGCGAACTGCAAAACGCCGTCGAACGCGCCGTCATCCTCGCCCAAGGCGGCCCGTTGCAATTTGACGCGCCCGCAACTTCGCGCCCCGCGTCCACCGTGCAAATCCCCGACGGCTCCCCCGTCCTCACCCGCGCCGAGCTGAAACAACGCGAACGCGAAAGCCTCGCCGCGGCGCTCGCACAAACCGGTGGAAAAATCTTCGGAAATGACGGTGCCGCCGCCCTGCTCGGCATGAAGCCGACCACGCTTCTGTCTCGGATTAAGGCGCTCGGTTTGAGGCGGAAATAATCGCGCAGTTCCGCATATATCCCAGTGCATCCTGTTGACGCGATGCGGTGGCCATGCCGAAAGCCACCGCTGTATTCGATGCTGACGACAGCCGCCTGAGCGGCGCGCTCGCGCGCATCAATAGGAAGATGCTCGCTCAGCGATGCGGCTATCCAGCAAGGCGCGCCGTGCGTATCACCATGAGACCGCTCATGGACCTGCAACACAAACTCGAAATCCTCGCCGACGCGGCGAAGTATGATGCCTCGTGCGCGAGCAGCGGGGCGGCGCGGAAGGATTCGCGCGGGGGGAAGGGCGTGGGCTCCACAGGCGGGGCGGGCATCTGCCACTCGTATGCGCCGGATGGGCGCTGCATTTCGCTGCTGAAGGTGCTGCTCACCAATGCCTGCATTTACGACTGCCACTACTGCATCAATCGCCGCTCGAGCAATGTGCAGCGCGCCCGCTTCACGCCGGACGAGGTCGTGCGGCTGACGCTCGATTTTTACAAGCGGAACTACATCGAGGGGCTGTTCCTCAGCAGCGGGATCATCCGCAGCGCGGACTACACGATGGAGCTGGTCATCGCGGTCGCGCGCTCGCTGCGCGAGGAGCATCACTTTCGCGGTTACATCCACCTGAAGACGATTCCCGAGGCGTCGCCGGCGCTCATCGAAATGGCGGGGCGTTACGCGGACCGCATCAGCATCAATATCGAGCTGCCGACGCAGCAGGGGCTGACGCGGCTCGCGCCGGAAAAAAACCTCGCGCGCACGCAGGATGCGATGGGTCACATCCGCGGGAAAATCGACGAGCGCTTCGCGGAAAAGCGGAAGCCGGATGCGCCGAAACCGCCGCCTTTCGCCACTGGGCAGAGCACGCAGATGCTCGTCGGCGCGGATGATTCCACGGACGCGGTCATCCTGCGGCGCGCGGATGTGCTTTACGGCGATTACCGGCTGCGGCGCGTGTATTACTCGGGCTTCAGTCCGATCCCGGAGCCGTCGTCACTGCTGCCGATCAAGCCGCCGCCTCTCGTGCGCGAGCACCGGCTGTATCAGGCCGACTGGCTGCTGCGCTTCTACGGTTTCAAGGTGGATGAAATCGCCACCGACACCGCGCCCAACCTCGACCTGCAGCTCGACCCGAAGCTCGCGTGGGCGCTGCGCAACCGCGCGATTTTTCCCGCCGACGTGAACAAGGCCACGCGCGAAATCCTGCTCCGCGTGCCGGGCCTCGGCGTGCGCAATGTGGAGCGCATCCTCGGCGCGCGGCGCTACACCCGGCTGCGGCTCGCCGACCTGCTGCGCCTGCGGCTGCCGATGAAAAAAGTGCTGCCTTTCATCATCACCGCGGACCACAATCCGGCGCGGCTCGGGCTCGATGACGATGCGCTGCGCGCGCGCTTTCTGCCGCCGCCGCGGCAGACGGAATTGGACTTCAACGCGCCGCCGCCGCCGGTCGCCGGCGACCTCCTCTCCGTGCGTTCGGGCGAGCTGTAGCGATGCGCACCGTCGTCATCCAGCCGGTCTTCGAGGCATGGCGCGACCGCGCGCGCGAACTGCTCGCGCTCCGCGTGCCGCCCGACGAAGTGCTTTGGGCGGACGACGTCCGGGAGGTGGAGTTGTTCGGCTCGGAGAGCGAGGCCGCGCCGGGCGGCGCGGTGCCGAAAGTGTCCGCGGCGTTTCTCGACATGGCGCGCACGGCCAGCGCCCATACCGATGCGCGGCGCTGGGGCGTGCTTTATCGCGTGCTGTGGCGGCTGACGCACGGCGGCGAGCGGCATCTGCTCGCGGTGGCGACCGACCGCGACGTGCGGCAGCTCCAGCAATGGTGCAAGGCGATCGGTCGCGACATTCACAAGATGCATGCCTTCGTCCGCTTCCGGCTGGTGGGACGCGACGAGGCCACGGGCCGCGAGCAATTCGTCGCGTGGTTCGAGCCCGAGCA
>JANNVF010000308.1:0-4297 GCA_031414315.1 Hyphomonadaceae bacterium
CGAATGCCGAGGTGTTCCACAACCCTCGAGCAGTCGCCGAAGAGCTCCACAAATTAGCGATCTCGCGCCTCCCCTCCTCCGATACAGTCGGGGGAGGGGCTGGGGGTGGGGGACCAGACGATCGACTGGATCACTCACTTGAGAATGCACGCCCAGGCGAGCTGCCGGGCCCCCACCCCCAGCTCCTCCCCCGCTCTGCGGAGGAGGGGAGGTCAGGTCCGCGAGGTCAAAAGCCGTCGCGGCGATCTCGCTATGACCTTTCTGAATCCGCCACGCCACCGCAGGTCGCTCCCACTTCACTCGTTCTCGTCGGCGCGATTGCCGGCGCGTTCGGGGTAAAGGGCGAGGTGCGGGTGCGGCCGTTCACGGCGGCGCCGGACGGCGTCGTCGCCTATGGGCCGCTCTACAACGCCGATGGCGTTCGCGTGCTGACGCCGAAGCGCTGGCGCGCCATCAAGGACGGGCTCGCGGTCAGTGGCCCCGAGATCAAGGATCGCGATGCGGCTGAAGCCGCGCGCGGCACGGCGCTGCATGTGCCGCGCGACGTGATGCCGCCCGCCGAAGAGGACGAATACTATCACGTCGACCTGATCGGCTGCCGCATCGAGGCGCTCGACGGCGCGGTGCTGGGCGTCGTGCACGCGATGCACAACTTCGGCGCCGGCGACATCATCGAGGTGAAGCCGGCGACCGGCGCGAACTGGTATCTCGATTTCACCAAGGCCGCCGTGCCGCTGGTCGATCTCGCCAACGACCGCATCGTGGCGACACCCCCGGTCAGCGAAATCGCCGAGCCCGAATGACACCCTTCGCCGCCACCGTCCTCACGCTCTACCCCGACGCCTTTCCGGGCGTGCTGGGCGTGTCGCTGCTTGGCAAGGCGCTGGCGGAGAAGCGCTGGTCGCTCGACACCGTGGACATTCGTGACTTCGGCGACGGCCCGCACCGCAAGGTCGATGACGCGCCCGCCGGCGGCGGCGCGGGGCTGGTGCTGCGCGCGGACGTGGCCGCTGCCGCCATCGACAGCGTGCAGCGTGACGGACGTCCACTGCTCTATCCCTCGCCGCGCGGCGCGCCGCTGACGCAAGCGATGGTGAAGGGTTGGGCGCGGGGACCGGGCCTCATCGTGTTCTGCGGGCGGTTCGAGGGATTGGACGAGCGGGTGATCGCCGGGCGCCAGATGCAGGAGGTGTGCGTCGGCGATGCGGTGCTGATGGGTGGCGAAGTGGCGGCCCAGCTCATCCTGGAGGCGACGGTGCGGCTGCTGTCCGGCGTGCTGGGCAACGAGAGCTCCAGCGCCGAGGAGAGCTTCGAGGACGGCCTGCTGGAGCACCCCCAGTACACCAAGCCCCGGCTCTGGGAGGGCGCAACCATCCCGGACATTCTCGTCTCGGGCGATCACGCCAAGGTCGACGCCTGGCGGCGGGCCGAGCGGGAGAAAATCACCCGGGCACGACGTCCTGACCTCTGGGCCAAACGCAAAGAATAGCGCCAAAACCCGTAGACGCCGGGCCGATCCGGAGCTATACGCCCCGCTCTTCTGCGAAATTTCTTGGAAGCGCTGGCGAAAGCCGGTCGCTCGCGTGGCTTATGAACCTGATCCAGACTCTCGAAAAAGAAGAAGCCGCCCGCGTGATGGTCGGCAAGAAGATTCCGTCCTTCGATCCGGGCGACACGCTGCGCGTGAACGTGAAGATCAAGGAAGGCGAGCGTGAGCGGATCCAGGCCTATGAGGGCGTGTGCATCGGCCGTTCGGGCAGCGACCTGAACGCCAACTTCACGGTGCGCAAGATTTCCTTCGGCGAAGGCGTGGAGCGCGTGTTCCCGCTGTTCTCGCCGTCGATCGCTTCGGTGGACGTGGTCCGTCGCGGTTCGGTCCGGCGCGCGAAGCTCTACTACCTGCGCGATCGTCGCGGGAAGTCGGCGCGCATCATCGAGCGCAAGGGCGGCGCCCGCAGCGAAGGCATCGAGGGCGAAGCCGCCCCCGTGGCCGAGGACAACGCCGCCGAATAGGCCCTCCTTATCTTCGGGCGCGCATCCATCCCCTGTCGGGGACGGCTGTTTCATGAGATGACGTGCCCTTGACCCTTGCCGACCCTCCCGCCCGCGCGGATGCGCTGGATATCATCACGCTCGGTTGCAGGCTGAACGCCGCCGAGAGCGATGCGATGCGCACGCATGCCGCCGACGCGGGGTTGTCCGACGCCGTCATCATCAACACCTGCGCCGTCACCGGCGAGGCGGTGCGCCAGGCGCGACAGACCATCCGCCGCGCGCGGCGAGAGCGGCCGGACGCGCTGATCATTGTCACTGGCTGCGCCGCGCAGATCGATCCCGCCGCGTTCGCCGCGATGCCGGAAGTGGACCGGGTGATCGGCAACACCGAGAAGATGTCGGCTGCCGCGTTCGCACCGGTTGGCGTTGAGCGCGTGCGCGTCGCCGACATCATGGAGGTGCGCGAAACGGCGCCGCATCTGGTGGACGGCTTCTCGTCACGCACGCGTGCGTACGTGCAGGTGCAGAATGGCTGCGATCACCGCTGCACGTTCTGCATCATTCCCTACGGCCGTGGAAATTCGCGCAGCGTGCCGGCGGGCGCGGTGGTGGAGCAGATCGCTGCACTTGTAGCGCGGGGCTGCCCCGAAGTCGTGCTCACCGGGGTCGATCTCACATCGTGGGGCGGCGATCTGCCGGCGGCTCCGCCGCTCGGCAACCTCGTGGCGCGTATCCTGAAGCTGGTCCCCGATCTGGCGATGCTCCGGCTCTCCTCCCTCGACGCCATCGAGATGGACCCGCTGCTGTTTGATCTCGTCACCACCGAGCCGCGTATCGCGCCCTACCTGCATCTCTCGCTGCAACACGGGCATGACATGATCCTGAAGCGCATGAAGCGGCGCCATGACCGCGCAGCGGCGGTAGACCTCTGCGCGCGGCTGAAAACGGCGCGGTCGGAGATCGCGCTCGGCGCCGACCTCATCGCGGGCTTTCCGACCGAAACCGAAGAGCACTTCCAGGCCAGCGTCGATCTCATCACCGATTGCGGCCTCTCCTACCTGCACGCCTTCCCGTTCAGCCCACGCGAAGGCACGCCCGCAGCGCGCATGCCGCAACTGGCCAAGCCGGTGATCAAGACGCGCGCGGCGCGTCTGCGCGAGGCGGGCGCTGCAGCCCTGGCGCGCCACCTCGACCAGTGGACCGGACGGGAAACGACCGCATTGCTCGAAGAGGATGGCCGCGCGCGGCTGGCCGATTTCACCACGGTGCGCATGCCGTCACTGGAAACTGCGGCCCCCGGCCAATACATCCGCGTCTCGCTTCACGGCCACGACGGCGAAGCGATGATCGGAGCGCCCGCGTGAGCATCTGGGGGTTTGGCAAGAAGAAGGACGAGGTCGTGAAGCCCGCGGCCGCGCCGGAGCCCGACGTTCTCGGTCGGCTGTGGCAGGGGCTCACGAAGTCATCGTCGAAACTTGCCGACGATGTGTCTGGCGTCTTCACCAGGAAAACACTCGATCAGGAAACCCTCGATGGTCTGGAGGATTTGCTGATCCGCGCCGACATGGGCCCGCCTGCCGCCGCGAAGATCGTCGCGATGATGCGCGAGGGCCGGTTCAACAAGCAGATCGACGACGCGGAGATTCGCGAAGCGCTCGCCGATGCGATCACCACCGTGATGACGCCGCGCGAGCGGCCGCTTGATTTCAACGATGGTCCGCGGCCGCGCGTCGTGCTCGTCGTCGGCGTCAACGGCTCCGGCAAGACGACGACGATCGGCAAGCTCTGCTACCTGCTGTCGAAGAGCGGCGCCAAGGTCGTGGTCGGCGCGGCAGACACATTCCGCGCCGCCGCCATCGAACAACTGGCGGTGTGGGCGGAGCGCTCCGGCGCAGGGTTTGTTGCGCGGGGTCAAGGCGCGGATGCGGCAGGCGTGGCGTATGACGCCGTGCGCAAGGGTATCGACGACGGCGCGGACGTCGTGCTGATCGACACGGCGGGCCGCCTGCAGAACCGCGCGGAACTGATGGGCGAGCTCGACAAGATATTGCGCGCGATCCGCAAGGTCGATGAGGATGCGCCGCATGAAACGCTGCTGGTGCTCGACGCCACCGTCGGCCAGAACGCGCTCCGGCAGACCGAGGCGTTCCGCACCACCGCCAACGTCACGGGCCTCGTGATGACCAAGCTCGATGGCACGGCGAAAGGCGGCGTGCTGGTCGCCATCGCGGAGCATCACGCGCTGCCAATCCATTTCATCGGCGTCGGCGAGAGCGCCGACGACTTGCAGCCGTTCAACGCG
>JANNVF010000309.1:0-3166 GCA_031414315.1 Hyphomonadaceae bacterium
GATTCGGCCGGCCGCGGAAGGCGACGAAGTAATCGAGGTCGCCATCGCCATCGGCATCAGCCCAGGCACTGGCCTGTCCGCCTGGCGCGGCAAAGAGATCTGGCTGGACCAGTTCGAAGGCAGGACGCCACGATTCGACCTGGCCCAGCGACACCAGCAACCCGATCACCAGAAACCGCATCATGCGGGGATGATAGCGGTTTCAACGAACCTGATGGGTCGCTGCGATAGTCTTATGAGGCATGTTGCGGCCGCGCCCTGCCACTCTCGCGATTCTGCTGATGCTGGTAGCCGCGGCGGCCGCCGTCAGCCAGCCAATCGATGCAGGAACGCCCCTGCCACCGTTGAGCGGCGACGATCTGGCTGGCCACAAGGTGGTGCTGCCAGATGCCGCGCGCGGCCGCGTGGCCCTCGTCGCGTTCGGCTTCAGTTACGACTCGCGGGCGCCGGTTGAAGCTTGGACCAAACACGCGCGCACCGCCTGGGGCGCCGAGCCGCGGTTCACCTGGTACCAGGTGCCGATGATTGGCGGCTTCGGCCGATTGGCGAAGCCCTTCATCACCGGCGGGATGCGCAAGGAGACCGAGCCGCGCTATCACGCCAATGCGGTCACCGTGTTCGGCGGCACCGGTCCGTGGAAAACCCGGCTGGGCGTCGGCGACGAGAAGTTGGCCTACCTGGTATTGCTTGATCGCGACGGCGTGGTCCGATGGCGGTACGGCGGTCCCTTTAACCCCGCGACGGCTGCGGACCTGGACGTCCGGGTGCGAACCCTGCTGACGCCACAGTAAGCCGCTATCGCCTCGGCTTCGCGCCGCCGGCCTTCTTCTCTTCGGCGCGGGCGCCGGCCAGGATGCCTTCCATCGCGTAGTTGCCTTCGTGGCAGGCGTATTCGTAGATCATCCCGGTGGCCTTCTTCAACCGGATCATGAACGTATACGGCTTGGTCCACGTCGCCGAATCCTCGACCGTGGTTTCCCAATTGATGACGTCGGGGCTGACGCGCGTGTAACGCTCGGTCAGCTTCACGTCGGGCGTCGACCCCTGGAAGCCGTTGATGTAGTTCGTGGTCTCGACGACCAGCGTGTCGCCGTCCCAGCGGCCTCGTGGATCGCCGTGCAACTGGCGGATGCGCTTGGGCAGGTGCGCCCCCGGCGTCATGGGCACCACGCGCGCGTCGTGAATCATTTCCTGCACCAGCACGGTGGTCGCCGGCGACTGGATGATCTGCGTGTAGCTGTTGTAGTTGGCCTGCGTGCGCGGCGCGCCATACGAAATGCAGCGCTCCGACAACGGCCGATCTTCAGGGCCATCCGAAGGACCGCGGCCCGCGGCGGCGCGGGCCTTGGCCGCTTCAGCGCGACGGGCAACGGCCTCGGGCGTGAGCGGCGGAAACAAGCCGTCGGGCGGATCGGTGATGAGCGACGTGCGGTTGTCCCACTCGCGGTCGGCCATCCAGAACTGGTTGTAGTTGCCGGTCGTCGGGTCGTACGAGATCTGCTTGAACGCGCCCTGGTCCGTGGCGTTGAGCATCAGCTGGATGTAGTTGGCGAAGATGGCGTCGCCACCCTGATCCACGAACTGAGCCGACATCTTCTTCAGGTCTGCGAGCTCGGCATCGGTCAACGACGCCTTGTCCTTCCACTGGGTGGGGCGGGTCATCGGGGTCACGCTGTTGTTGCCCCACACGCCCTGCAGGTCGGGGTGGCCATCAGGCGTCCGCGGCACCCTCCAACCCGCCGGCGCCTGCGCCGTAAGCGACACGCCGACCAACGAGCCGGCCGCCAGGGTAACTGCGACGAGAACCGCATGAAGGTTTCTCATGCGGCGAATGATATCCTCCCGGCAGCGAGGAGATCGAGCAATGTTCAGCCGTCCCAAGCCCCAAGTCCTAACCGGGCCCCCAGCGCGGCAACCGCGCTGGGGTGGAAGCCTCACGCCCATCCTGTTGGCCGCCCTCTTGTTGGCAGGCGGCCAGGTGATAGCCCACCATGCGTTTTCGGCTGAGTTCGACGCCAAGGCCCCGGTGACCCTGAAGGGCCCCGTCACCAAGGTCGAGTGGATCAACCCGCACGCCTGGATTCACATGGAAGTGACCAAACCTGACGGCAAGAAAGAGATCTGGATGGTCGAGGGCGGCACCCCCAACACGCTGCAGCGCGGCGGCATCTCGCGCGACTCGATCAAGATCGGCACCGAGATCGTCGTCGCCGGCTTCCGGGCCAAGGACGGCCGGCTGCGCGCTAACGGCCGCGACATTACGTTCCCTGACGGCCGCACGCTATTCATGGGCTCGTCTGGCACCGGCGCCCCGAAGGATGGCCGCGACCCGAACGACAAGACCAAGCCGAAGGGGCCGTCACGATGACGAGGTGCGCGCGCCTCGCGTCGGCTGCGTTGATCGCGCTCGCGCTCGGATCGGCGATGGCCGCGTGCGCACCTGGCGCCCCGACCACGCCGGCGGCGTATCGCGCACCGCGCACGCCTGAGGGCACGCCCGACCTGAACGGCATCTGGCAGTCGAACAACAGCGCCAACTGGAACATCGAGGCGCACCCGGCCAAGCAGGGCCCGGTGTTCGCACTCGGCGCGGCGTTCAGCATCCCCCCCGGCACCGGCGTCGTCGAAGGCGACGAGGTTCCGTACCTGCCTGAAGCGCTGGCCAAGCGAAACGCGAACGGTGCGGATTGGACGAAGCTGGATCCCGAGATCAAGTGCTTCATGCCGGGCATTCCACGCGCGACCTACATGCCCTATCCGTTCCAGATCGTGCAGTCGGCCGACAACGTGCTGTTCTCCTACGAATACGCCAGCACCAGCCGTCTCGTCCGCATGAACAGCCAGGAGAAGAGTCCCGCGCCGGCGTGGATGGGATGGTCGCTGGGCCGCTGGGACGGCGAGACGCTCGTGATTGACGTCACGGATCACATGGAAGAGACGTGGTTCGATCGCGCCGGCAATTACCATAGCGATGCGCTGAAGGTGACCGAACGCTACACGGCGATCGACGCCAACACACTGCAATACGAAGCGACGATCGAGGACCCCAAGGTGTTCTCGAAGCCGTGGAAGATGAGCATGCCGCTCTATCGCCGCCGCGAACCCAACGCCAGGCTGATGGAATACAAGTGCGTCGAGTTTGCCGAGGAGCTGATGTATGGCCACC
>JANNVF010000310.1:0-20785 GCA_031414315.1 Hyphomonadaceae bacterium
ATGACGCCGTTGCCGGCGCTGCTCGTGCCGGTGATCGAGGCCGCGCCTGCGGTGGTCGTGACGTTGAGGTTGCCGTTGTTGGCGTTGCCGCCGGTGAAGGTCGCGCCGGCGCCGCCGGTGATGTCGATGGCGTTGGCCTCGCCGAACGCGTTGGCCGACGAGCCGCCGCCGCTCGCCGCGCCGGTCGTTGCATTGACGTAGGCGCGCCCGAACGAGCTGAACGATGTCATCGTCGCGTTGACGTTCGCGACGACGCCGGTGCTGCCGGTGTTGGCCGTCGCCGAGCCGACGGTCGCGCTGCCCGTCGTTGCAAGGGCAGTGACCGAGCCGCCGCTGAGCGTGGCGGTCGCCGCAGAGACATCGCCCGTGTTCGCGGTGAGACTGACGTTGGTCGTGCCGCCCGCGGTGATGGTCGTCGCGCCGACGCTGACGCCCGTACCGCCGGTGACGTTCACGCCGGTGCCGCCGGAAAGCGCGCTGTTGACGGTCGCCGTGTTGGCCGCCGTGTCGTTCACGGTGCCCGTGACGTTGACCAGGCCGCCGGAGATCGAGGTGTTGAAGCCGGTGAGACCGAGAGTGCCGCCAACCGTGCTCGCGCCGGTGATCGAGCCGTCGCCCGCGCCGCTCGTATCGCTGTCGCCGGTGACGGTGAGGTTGCCCGTCACCGCGCCGCCGGTGAACGTGGCGCCGTTGGCGCCGGAGACGGTGAAGTCCCCAATGATCGTGCTGGTGCTGGAGCCGGCGGTCGCCGCGCCCGTGGCGGAGGTGACGTTGCTGGCGCCGAGACCCGCATTGACGAGTCCAACCGTTGCGTTGCCGCCAGTGGTATCGACGCTGACCGTGTTCGCTGCCGCAAACGTGCGGCCTGCGGCCGACACGCCCGTCGTCGCATCGACGGTGATCGCGCCGCCGGTGGAGGTGAGATTCTGCGTCGCGGTAACCGAACCGGCGGTTGCGTCGACGTCGATGAGCCCGCCTGCGGTGACCGCGCCGCCGACCGACGCGCTCGCGCCGCGCAACGTCACGCCAGTGCCGGCATTGGTCGTACCGGTGATTGAGGCCGCGCCCACGTTGTCGGTGTTGGTGTCGCCGTTGACGACGACGTTGCCGCCCGCGCCTGTGCCGCCGGTGAAGGTCGCGCCGTTGCCGCCGAGAATTTCGATGGCGTTGGCGTTGCCGAAGGCGTTGGCCGACGAGCCGCCGCCGCTCGCCGCGCCGGTCGTCGCCGTGACGAAGGCGCGGCCGTTTGAACTGAAGGACGTCAGGGTCGCGTCGTTGTTCGCCTGAACGCTGGTGCTGCCGAAGGTGGCCGTCGCCGAGCCGACCGTCGCACTGCCCGTGGTGGCGATGACCGTCACCGAGCCGCCGTTCAGCGTGGCGGTCGACGCTGCGACATCACCCGTCGTTGCGGTCAGGTTGACGTTGGTCGTACCGCCCGCTGTCACCGTCGTATTGCCGACGCTGACGCCCGTGCCGCCGGTGACGGCGACGCCCGTGCCGCCGCTGAGCGCGCTGTTGACCGTTGCCGTGGTCGTGGCGTTGACCGTCGCCGAACCGGTGTTGGTCACCGCGCCGCCGGCGATCGATGTCGTGTTACCCGTCAGGTTGAGGCTGCCGAGCGTGCCGCCGCCGGTGAGCGATCCCGCGCCTGAGGCGCCGGACACAGCGAGTGCGCCGGTGACCGAACCGCCGGTGAAGGTCGCGCCATTGCCGCCGGACACCGTCAGGCCGGAAGTCACGCCCGCACCGCTCGCGCCGGCGCTTGCCGCTCCATTGGTGCTGGTGACGTTGCTTGCAGCGCCTGCGTTGACTGTCCCGACACTCGCCGCGCCGTTTGTGGTGTTGACGGTGACGGCGCTCGCCGCTCCGGAGTCGAACGTGGCGCCGCCTGCGCTCACGCCAGTGGTCGCGTCGACGTCGATCGCGCCGCCGCTGGAGGTGAGGTTCGCCGTCGCGCTGACGCTGCCCGCCGTCGCGTCGATATCGATCAGCCCACCGGCGCCGACCGCGCCGGTCACTGACGCGCTGGCGCCGGAGACCGCGACCGTCGTGCCGGCCGTGGTCGCGCCGATCGACGCCGTGCCCGTTCCCGCCGTGACGGTGACGCCGCCCGACGACGCTGTGCCGCTGGTCAGCGTAGCGTCCGTGCCGCCCTGGATTTGGATGGCGTTGGCCGCGCCGCTGCCGGCCGTACCGCCGGCGCTCGCCGCCCCGCCCGCCAGCACATAGCCGCGCGCGGCGGCGTTGAACGAGGTGACCGTCGCGTCGCCGCCGGCGCTCGCGCCAACGTCGCCGTTGGTCGAGGTCATCGAACCGACGCTGAGGTTGCCGGTGGTGGCGCTGGCGCCCGACGAGCCGCCGGTGAGCGTGGCGCCGACGGCCGACAGATTGCCGCTCGCGGCGGTGACCGTGAGGCCTTGCGTGTTGGCCGCGCCTGCCGAGATCGTGCGCCCGGACTCGATCGAGACGCCGTCCGTCGCCGTGCCCGACGCCTTGCCGGTGATCGACGAGGTGTTCGTGCCCGTGAGGTTGCCGCCGCTGATGGTGACGCCGGCGACGCCGGCCGTGGTGGATTCGCCGGTGACGACAAAGCTGAGCGCGCTGGTCTCGCCGGTGATCGCGGCGACGCCGCCGCCGGTCGCATCGCTGTCGCCGGTGACGGTGAGCGCTCCGAGGACTGTGCCGCCGCCGTAAGTGGCGCCGGCCGTGCCGCTGAGCGTCACGTCGCCGCCTGCCATCGTGTTGGCGCCGGAAGCGGACACCGCGCCCGCCGTCGCCGTCAGCGTCACGTCGTCGTCCGCGCGCACGGTCCCGAGCGCCAGCGTACCGCCGCTCACCGACACGTCGGCGCTGCCGCCCATCGCAGCCGTCCCGGCGCTCAGCGTCGCACCGGTTGTGGTGACGGCGCCGCCGGAGGAGGTGATGGACAGGCCTTGCATGCCGTCGGCGGTGTCGTTGTCGCTGTCGGAGGTGACGGTCTTGCCGCTGTCGACGGTGACGCCGGTCGCGCCGGAGATGGTGACGCCGTCCGTCGCCGTGACGTTGGCTGCGATGGAAGCGGCGCCCGCCGTGGCGGTCACCGCCACCGACTTCGCCGTCGTATCGCCGGTGATCGAGGCCGTGCCGGTGTCGGCGGTGACCGACAGCGCGCCCGGCACGCTCGTCATGCCATTGTATGAGGCGTTGTTCGACCCGCGCAGCGTGAGGTTGTTAGTGACCGAAAGCGTGCCCGTGACGTCCGCATTGCTGACGCTGCCGGCCGTTGCGCGCAGCGTCACATTGTTGCCGCTCACGTTCGTGGCGCTGACAGTCGTGCCGATGAGGCTGGCATCGCTGCCGGCGGTCGCGCTGAGCGTGCCGACCGTGGCGGCGCCAGACTCGGCCTCCACGTAAACGCCGCCGCCACTGGATATGGTGGCGTTGCCGCCTGTGACGGAGCCGACGCCGGTGGCGATGACATTTGCTAAGCCGGTTCCGGCTGACAGCGAAGCGTCGTCCTCGAGTGTGACGCCGACGCCCGAGAACGTCGCGAAACCGCTCGCGCTCAAGCTTGTGTCTTCGGCGATCGAGGCGGCGCCGCCGGAACCTATAACGATCGCGTCTGCGGTCGTGACGTTCCCGGAAATCGACACGCCTGCATCGCTGGTAACGAACAGAAGGTTACCGACGTCGGTGTCGCCCGTGATGGAAGCGTCGCCAACGGTGTCCATCTCCAAATTACCGTCAACGTCGCCGCCGCCGAAGGTCGCTTCGTTGCCTGCAGTCAGCATGGCGTTGCCGCCAATCGAGCTGCCGCTGCCTGTGGTGATCGAGTCGCTTGTCGAGGTAATCGTGACATCGCGCGTGGACGTCAGCTTGCCCACGCTCGCGTTGAGGTCGCTGTTGACGCCGATCCCGCCGCCGACCATCCCGTCCAGCGATCCGGTCGCGGTCAGATCGCCGGTGGTGATCGAGCCGCCGGTCGTCGTCGCGGTGAGCGAGATGTCCCGGCCCTGAAGCGAAGCGCCGGTGGCGTTGATCGAGCCGCCGTTCTCGGCGGTCACGATCAGCGAGCCCTCAGTCCCGGCCGCAACGGTTTTGCCGCTGGTGACGTTCACGTCGCCCTGCGCGGTGACGTTGATCTGGCCGGCGCTGACGTCGCCGAGCAGGGAGGCGTCGCCGCCGGTCGTCGCTACGGTGAGCCCGTTGCCGACGCCCGAAACGGCGCCGAGCTTCACGGATGCGCCCGTGATCGACAGGCTTCCCATGCTGTCCGCGGTGGTGATACCCGCGTCGCCGGCGACTGAAACGTCGCCACCTGCCATGAGGCTCGCCGCGCCCGGGGCGGTGAATGTGACGCCGCCGCGCGCATCAATCGTGGCGCTGCCGCTCAAGGTCTGGTTTGCGAGAGAGACATCGCCGGCCGCGGTGACCGTCGCCAGGCCGGCCACGCCGGTGTCGAGCGTGCCGGAGACGTTGATGTTCGCACCCGCTGCGGCGGCGGAGGCGAGGCCCACAGTTCCGGCGCTCATCACCGTCTGCGGTGTCGACATCATGCTGCCGTCGGTGTCGGCGGCGGCGAACAGGACTAAGTCGCCGCCCTGCATCACAGCGGTGTTGGCGGTGACGACGCCGCTCACGTCGATCAGGTAGTCCGTCGCCATGCCGGGCGTCGCGCGCGCGGCCGCGAGGATGACGCGGCCGCCGGTGATCGTGCCGCCGGCGCTGACGGCGTTCTCGCCCATCGCGGGATCAGTCCCGGCTGTGATGACAAGGCCGTTCAGCAGCAGGCCGGTGCCGCCGTCGAGGTCGATGCCCAGCGACACCTGCGTGCCGCCGATCATCACCGCTTCGCCGGACGCGTTGATCGCGCCACCGTTGGTGACCTTCGGGCCGACAAGGATGATCGGGCCGGAGGTGGAGGTCAGCGACGACCCCACGGCCGTCGTGACTGCGCCGCCGTTGATCGTGCCCGCGCCAAGCGTGAACGCGGACGGATTGAACGGCGTCATCGCCATCGCGGCGAACATCGCCGCCTGCACGGCGGGATCGTCTTCGCCATTGATGGCGGTGAGTGACGAGGCAAGGAAGCCGCCGGTGTTGATGCTGGCGGTGCTGCCGAACATCACGCCGTCGCCGTTCAGAACCCAGACATGGCCCGCGGCGTCGATCGTGCCGTCGATCATGCTCGCGCCGGAACCGGTGACGCGGTTCACGAGGATCGCCTGCCCCGGAGTAAGCACGCCGACGGGGTCATAGGTGACGGCGAAAACGTCTGTCGCGCCGATGTCGAAGGAATCCCAGGAGATGTACGCGCGTGGATCGAGCTGGTTGACGGTGGTCGTGTCGCCGCCGCCCATGTTCGGCGCGGAAACCGGCAAGTCGGCGCCAGTCACGTTCGTCGGATTGATGGGATCGGCAAAGGCGACGTTGGCCGCGAACGGCATCCCCGCCGTCAGCGCAAGAAGGCTCGGCCAGACCCTTAACAGGCTGCGGGCGTTGCGGGTGCGGTTCGAGGGGTTCGTCATGTCACTGCCCTTTTGCGTCTGCCCACGCGCACGCTTTGCGCACGGGCCTCCCACATGCGGTTTGCTAGAACTGGTAGGCCAGGTTCATCAGGAACTGCGGACCCGGCCGTTTCTGGTTGAACGCCGGCCTGTCCATCGCGACTGCGCCGCCGACGTCGAGCGAGACGCGATCGGAGTAGCGCAGGCGCAAGCCCCCGCCCCACGACGCCACATCCCGCTCCGGTTCGATCGCGGCGGCGGCCAGCGACTCCACATGCGCGGCGTCGACGAACGCGTACGGCTCGACATGAAACTGGTCGCCGCCCTGCGGGGTGTAGCGCCCGCCGAGAAACTCCACCCGGCCGCCGTACCCGCGATCACCGGTGATGGTGCCCGGATCGTAGCCGCGTCCGAACGTCAGGTTACCGACCTGATACTGCTCGAAGGAGACCAGCACGTCGTCGGCCAGCTGCGCATCCGCAGCGATGGAGATGCCCGGCAGATTGCGACGGATGCGGAATTCCGCCTCGCCCTTCACGCGCCAGAGCGCGGCCTGCGGATCGGCGCCAATGCGCGACAGCAACGGATCGCCCGGCTGGGTCGCGTCGAAGGCGTCGAGCCCCTGGCGATACTCCACCCCGAACGACGCGCGCGCGCGCCGGTTCTGCACGTCGCGCCAAAGCGTGTTCATCTTCACTGTGGCGACACGGACTTTGTCGTTCGACAGCGTCTGGTCTTCGAAGATGAAGTTGTCCTGATCGACGTAGTCGAGGCCGGCCGTGCCTTCCATCTGGAAGGCGCTGCGCAGGATGAACGGGTATGACGCGTTCAGTGTGAACGAGGTCGACTGGCCCTTGAGATCCAGCGGTGCGAAGCTGCGGCCGGGCCTGGTCTCGGCGTAGGCGGCCAGGCCCTTGAGCAGCAGGCCGCTGCCATGGCGCCACTCATACGACACGCTGCCCACCGCCTGACGGCCGGTCTGCGTGGAGTAGAGCACGCCGCTCAATTCATCGCCGCCCCACGGCATGACGCCGCGCATCTGGCCGCCGATCACGCCGGCGTAGCGGCCGAACACATCAGCGCTGTTGCGCTGCAGGCCGATGAAGCCACCGAAGCGCTCCGGCGGCTCCACGGTCACGAAAAGATCCAGCGGCGCGAGCGTGCTGGGGGTGACGACAGGCGCGGCCGACGCGTCGGCCACAGGGGTCGCTGCAGCCTGCGGTGCGAGGCCGGTGGAGCCCGGACGCAGCTCCAGACGGGCGACGACGCCGGGGGTGTCACGCATCAGCAGCGCGAACCGCTCCACCTTCGACCACTTGAGCGGCTTGCCGGCGGCGTCATCGCGCAGGCGGTCGGCGTATGCCTCAACGATGTTGGTGAACGGCGCGACCTTGCCGTTGTCGGTCACGTGGACGTTGGCCAGCCCCGCCTCCACCGCGTGAAAACGGATCGTGCCTTCCGCGCCGATGGTCTGCACCGGCAGTTCGATGCGGGTGAGCGGGTAGCCGAGGCGGCGAT
This sequence comes from Hyphomonadaceae bacterium, assembly GCA_031414315.1. GTDB lineage: Bacteria > Pseudomonadota > Alphaproteobacteria > Caulobacterales > Aquidulcibacteraceae > VFBF01. The sequence goes on from JANNVF010000310.1 coordinate 7,005, forward strand.
ACTCGACGATCAGGCGCTCGCGGATGTCGCAGACTGCGCCCAGCGTAGTCGGCTGGCCGCGAATGCCGGCATAGGCCTTGTCGATGCTTTGCTGCGTCAACACGGTGGAGCCGACGATTTCGACCCGGTTGATGGTCACAGGAATGGTGGACGACGCGAACGGACAGAGCGAAATCGTGCCCTGGCCGATGGTGCTGACCCGGTTGGAGCCATCGCGGGGCGGCGGCGTAGCCTGATTGAGATCCTGGGGCGTGGTTGTCGCCTGTGCCCAGGCGCCGCTTGCGGTGCTCGAAAGCAACAAGACGCCAATGGAAGAGGCGAGAACAGAGCGGCTGAAGTGCTTCATCGGATCCCCCGAGGACGACGCTGTTGGCGGCGCTCCCCCAAATTTTTCAACGCAGTCGGACGGCGTGAAACCCGCTTGAACAGGGAAGCAGACACGCCTCCCCGGCGATTGGAGCCATCCGGTAGTCGTGGAATGCAAGTCTCAGGCCTGTGGCGGCCGGACTCTTCGCGTGGCTGGGGTACGGCTTTGCGCCGCGCGCGCTTACGCAGAAATCGTGAGAGCGACGACGGTCGGGACGCGGCTCAGCGCAGCTCACGCCAACGGCTGCGCCGCGGCGGATCGACAACTCGCTGGCTTGCGCTCCCCGCGCCATGGCTCGCTCCCGCACTGGTGGAGACTTGCCCCACCGCCGACGCGACCGAGCGCCGCCACAATTCCGTGACCGCTCAGCCGAGGTTCGCCCCACGGCAAGGTACGGACGGGCAGCATTTGTGTAAACTAAATTTCAACTTTTAGACATGTACCGAGTCGCGGACGAGCGCACCCTCGTGACTAATCTGTCACGCCGATGTGTCCGAAATCGCGCGCGACGCGTAACGCAGACCTCAGAGGCCGCTGACCGTCGCGCCGCCGTCAAAGCAGGTGAAGGTGAACGTCGCGTCGGAGTCCGTCAGGACCTTGATGCCCTCGACCGCACACCCGGGCGGTGTCGCCAGGCGCGCCTGATGGATCCACTGGTCTTCGGTCTGGTGGCCGCGAAGACCTTCAACGACGATGGCCGGGTCACTGACGAAGTGCAGGCCAAGCTTGCTGGTCATGGCGCAGCCGCCGCTCAGGGCGGACAGGGCAAGCACGAACGTAAGGCTGGCGATGGCGCGCATGGTGAGAGACCCCTACCAAGAGCGCGGTCTGATGACCTTGCGCCCGTCGATGAGCGACGACGATTGCCGTCGACAGAGGCCACTTAACGCCAGAACATCTAAGATCAGGTAAAGTCGACGGGTGAAAAACGATCTTTGTTATCTTTACGTTATTGCAATTTGCATGAAACGCCCGTTGAGCATGTTGCGTTTCAGCCAGCAATCAGGGCGAGAGCACTCAATACCACAGTGTAGCCAAGCCAAAGCAGCGGCATGACTGTCCACGCCGCAGCCCGGCGGCTCACAGGGGCCACCCGCACCAGCGCCACCGCAGCCAAGCCGAAGAGACTGACCGCGTGCACCACGCTCCACACCTCGCCGAACGCCCCGGCCAGGAAGGCGTAGGCGATGCCCCACACCAGAACCGCCGTCACCCAGCGCGATCGGTCACACGCCGGCGCGGATAGCCGGCACGCCTCCCACCGGGCGATACCCAGCGACCCGTAGACCCCCAGCCAGACCACCCCGATCAGCCACGCGGGCGGCGCGACCGGGACATTGTCGAACGTCGGCAGATTGGCGCCCCATCCGACCATCATCGCGACCGCGTTGGCCGCCATGACGACGATCGCCGGCGCGGCGGCATTGAACGCAAGCCGGGCGCGGGGCGGAAAAATGTCGTCGGCGGGAAGCACATGATCCATGTGGTTTCAACGTCCGGCGCGGCCATCGGTTCAGGCAGCGCCCTAAAGTCGTGTGCGCACCGACCAGAGCTCAGGAAAACAGCGACGCTCGAGCGTCTTCTGGAGGTAGCCGACGCCTTCGGTCCCCCCCGTCCCGCGCTTGCGCCCGATGATCCGCTCTACCGTCACCACATGCTTGTGACGCCAGGCGAGGAACGCATCGTCGAGATCGACCAGCTTCTCAGCCAGTTCGTAGAGATCCCAGTAGCGCTTGGTGTCCCGGTAAACCGCCAGCCACGCATCCTCCACAGGCTGGGACGGGACGTAGGGCGCGGTGATGTCACGGCCGATGACACTCTCCGGCAGCGCGAGACCCGCCGCCGCCAGGCGTCCGAGCGCGTCGTCGTAGAGGCTCGGTTCGGCCAGGGCCGCCTCCAGCGCGCCCCGCCCGGCCGTCCCGGGCGGCTGAAAGCGCAGGAACTCGGGGTCCTTGAGCCCCAACATGAACTCAAGCCGCCGGAACTGCCACGACTGGAAGCCGGAGCTCGTCCCGAGCAGGTCACGGAAGCTCATGTAGTCGGCCGGCGTCATCGTCGCGAGGACGTCCCAGGAGTGCGTCATCACCGACTGGATCCGCGACACCCGCGACAGGCACTTGAAGGCAGGCTCCACATCACCCGACCTGATCAGGCGCTGCGCCAGCAGGACCTCGTGGCCGATCTGTTTGAGCCACAGCTCCTTGGTCTGGTGCATGATGACGAACAGCATCTCGTCATGGCGCGAACTCAGCGGCCGCTGGCAGGCGAGGAGGTCATCGAGGGCGAGGTAGTCGCCGTAAGTGATCGAGTAGGGTTTGGACATGGCCCGCCATACCACGCCCGCGCGCCCGGCGCTCCAGATCGGCGGACCATTCGCCACAGCGGCATTCCGCCGAATGGCTGAACGTCACCGCCGGGGCTTTCCTGCTCGACGATGACGACCCACCCCTCCCCCGAGTCCGGCCGGCCGCGCCCGTTGCGGCTTGGTCCGCTCCGGCCGACGGTGTTGCTCGCCATAGCGGTTGTGGCTGCAGCGTTGCTGACCGCCGGAGCGCTGGTCGCCTCCATTCCGTGACCCCCGCGCATCTCTGCGCGATGGAACGGCGTCCTTAACCGACCTAAAGACTGAATCGATCTTCCAATCTTCAGGGATTGGTCTAGGTTGCATTACAGGATCGAAGAATTCGACGTAGGGACGGCGTTCATGCAGGGCAGACACCGATGGTGGGCAGTCGCGGCGGCCGCGCTGATCGTGAGCGGCTGCGGCGCGGGCGCCCCGGACGCCGTCAAGAAGGCGAGCCCCGCCCCGATCGTCTCGATTGTAGCGGTCGCCCGCGACGGCGCGGCCGGCGCGGTCCGCGCCAGCGGCCTTGTCGGCTACCAGCGCGAGACCACCCTCTCCTTCAAGGTCCCCGGCGTCATCGCGCGCATCAACGTGGATGAAGGCGACGCCGTCCGCGCCGGCCAGACGCTGGCGCACCTCAACCTCACCGAATATTCCGCCAACGTCTCCGAGACCGACGCCCTGCTGCGCACCGCCGAGAGCCAGCTGGTCCGCGCCAAAACGCTGTTCGAGAAGGGCCTCGTCGCGCAGGCGCGCCTCGACGACGCGCAACTCGCCGTCGATCGCGCACGGGCGGCGAACCAGTCGACGGGGTTCAACCGGTCGCAGGGCGTGATCGTCGCCTCCACCGGCGGCGTCATCCTGCGGCGCACAGCCGAGCCCAACCAGAACGTCTCCCCTGGCCAGCCGGTGCTGATGCTGGGCGAGGTCAATTCCGGCCTGATCATCCGCGCCGGCGTGTCCTCGATCGACGCCACGCGCATCAAGGTCGGCGACGCGGCCACCGTGCGCATCGGCGCAACGACAGAGCGCAAAGGCAAGGTCACCCGCGTCGCCGCCAAGAGCGACGCGGCCACCGGCGGCTTCGACGTCGAGATTGCCGTGACCCCCATCGATGGTTTGCGCAGCGGGCTTGTCGCAGAAGCGACCATCGGCGCCTCGGGCGGCGGCGAACTCGGTCCGATCCGCGCGCCGACGCTCGCGCTGCTCGACGCGCGCGCCGACCAGGGTGTGGTGTTCGTGGTCGATGCGCAGAGCGTCGCGCATCGGCGCGCGGTGCAGACTGCGGGCCTTGATCGCGACAGCGTGCTGATCGTCTCGGGCCTCGAACCCGGCGAATGGGTGATCTCGTCAGGCGCGGCCTACGTGCGCGACGGCCAGACCGTCGCCGCCACGCAAGCCACGCCCTGAGTCAGAGCCATGCGCGCAATCGTTCGTTTTTTCGTCGACAGCTGGCAGTTCTCGCTCGTCGTATTCGGCCTGCTGATCGCCCTCGGCGCCAGCGCCGTGATGAGCGTGCCGAAGTCGGAAGACCCCATCGCGCAGTTCCCGATCGCGGTGGTGATCGTGGTGCTGCCCGGCGCCGATGCCGAGCAGATGGAAAAGCTCGTCGCGATCCCGCTGGAACAGGCGTTCAACCGCATCGAGGACGTGAAGGAGGTGGAGTCGTTCTCCGGCCCCGGCACGGCGTCGGTGAACGTCGAGTTCGTGTGGGGCACTGACCCGCTGCGCAAGTACGACGAGTTCGTTCGCGAGGTGAACCTTGCGCGCGCCTCGTTGCCGGCAGGCGTCGTCGAAATCCGCACGCTGCGCGCCAACACCGCCAACGCCGCCGTCACGCAGATGGCGCTGGTCAGCGACACCGCGCCGATGCGGCAGATGGAATCCTTCGCCAAGGACCTGCGTGACCAGATCGAGCGCGGCCCTGGCGTGCAGGAAGCGGAAATCTGGGGTGCGCCCACGTCAGAAGTGCGCGTCGCTCTCGACCTCGACATGCTCGCCTCCCAGAAGCTGCCACCATCCGCCGTCACGGACGCCCTGCAACGCGAAGGCATCGACGCGCCGATCGGCGCCATGGAAGGCGGCGGACGGCGCTTCAACGTGCAGGCCACCGGCGCATTCGACAGCCTCGATGAAATCCGCGCCACGCCGCTGCGCGCCGCCGATGGGCGCACGCTCACCGTGGGCGATGTGGCCGAAGTGTCATGGGCCAACGACGAGCCTCGCCACCTCACCCGGTACAACGGTAAGCGCGCCGTGTTCGTCACCGCGCGCGGCGAACTGGGCGCGACGGTGTTCGACGTGCGCAACGGCATCTACAGCGGCCTGGACTCGTTCCGCGCGCAATTGCCCCCGGACATCAAGCTGGAAGCCGGCTTCGACCAGTCGATCACCGTCAAGCACCGGCTCAGCAATCTCGGCCGCGACTTCGTGATCGCCATCCTGCTGGTGCTGTTGACGCTCCTGCCGCTGGGTTTCCGCGCGGCGCTCGTCGTGATGGTGTCCATTCCGCTGTCGCTGGCGATGGGGGTGCTGGCGATCCAGCATCTCGGGTTCTCGATGAACCAGCTGTCGATCTCGGGCTTCGTCGTGGCGCTCGGGCTGCTGGTGGACGATTCCATCGTCGTCGTTGAAAACATCGCGCGAAGATTGCGCGAAGGATTGTCGCCGCGCGACGCCGCCATCGCCGGCGTGCAGGAAATCGACGTGGCGGTGATCGGCTGCACGGCCGCGCTCATCTTCGCGTTCCTGCCGTTGCTGGCGCTGCCGGAAGGCGCGGGCGAGTTCATCCGCTCGTTCCCCGTGGCGGTTCTGACCACCATCATTGCCTCACTCATCGTGTCGCTCACGATCATCCCGTTTCTCGCGGGGCGGCTACTGCCGCGCACGGAAGCCGGCCACTCGAACTTCTTTCTCGACGCCGTCATGGGTTTCATCCACCGCGTCTACCGGCCCATCCTGCATCTGGCGCTGGCTGCGCCGCGCTTTACCGTGATTGCGTCGCTCGCGCTGGCGATCGCCAGTTTCGGGCTGGTGCCGAAGATCGGCTTCTCGCTTTTTCCCGAGAACGACAGCCCCTATTTCATGGTCGATGTGGAGTTGCCGCAGGGCGCCACGCTTGCGGAGACCGACAAGGCGGTTGCGTGGGCCGATGACATTCTGGCCAAGCGCGACGACATCGAATGGCGCTTCGCCAATGCGGGCTACGGCAATCCGCAGGTCTACTACAACGTCTTCCAGGTCCGTGCGCAGCCGAACATCGGGCAGATCTACGTCAGCTTCAAGGAATGGGACCCGAAAAAAGGGCCCGAGCGCGTGGAGCAGTTGCGCACGACCTTCAAGCAGTATCCCGGCGCGCGCATTTCCGTGCGTCGCTTTGAAAATGGCCCCCCCGTCGATGCGCCGATCGCCGTGCGTGTGACCGGCAAGGATCTCGCCGCGCTCACATCGCTGGCTGATCAGGTCGAGCAGGTCGTGCGTTCCACGCCCGGCACGCGCGACGTGAAAAATCCGCTGGCGGCGCGCACGGTCGATCTCGACCTGCGCATCGACCAGACCAAGGCGGCGCTGCTCGGCATCCCCGCCGGCGCCATCGACCAGTCTCTGCGCATCGCCATCGGCGGCGCGCAGGTGGCGAACTTCCGCGATCCCACCGGCGACGCCTACCCCGTGCGCGTGCGCCTGCCCGGCGAGAAGGCGGCGTCCATCGAGGACCTGGACAAGCTGTTCGTCTGGAACGCTCAGGGCGGCGCGCTGCCGCTGGCGGAAGTCGCCAACCCCGGATTCAAATCCGGCCCCACGCAGATCGAGCGCTTCCAGCGCGAGCGCGTGGTGACCATCACTGCATCATCGGAACCCGGCTTCCTCACCTCCAACGTCACCACGGCGGTCGCTGAAAAAATCGCCGCGCTCGAACCCCCGCCCGGTTACAAGATCTCGTTCGGCGGGCAGGCGCAGGCGGCGAGCGAAAGTTTCTCGGGCCTCGGCGCGGCCATTCTGATCGCCACATTCGGCGTGCTCGCTGTACTGTTGCTGGAGTTCGGCACGTTCGCGCAGATGACCGTTGTCGCGTTCGTCATTCCGTTCGGCATCATGGGTGGGCTGCTGGCGCTCTACATCAGCGGCTATTCGCTCTCGTTCATCGCGGTGATCGGGTTCATTGCGCTGATCGGCATCGAGATCAAGAACTCGATCCTGCTCGTCGATTTCACCAACAAGCTGCGCAAGGAAGGCGTCCCCTTGCGCGAAGCGGTGGAGCGCGCCGGCGAAATTCGCTTCCTGCCCGTGCTGCTCACCTCGGCCACCGCCATCGGCGGCCTCACGCCGCTGGTGCTGGAGTTTTCGCCGCTCTATTCGCCGCTGGCGCTGGTGATCATCGGGGGCCTGATCAGCTCGACGCTGATCGCTCGGATCGTGACGCCGGCGATGTACATGCTGCTGGCGCCGAAAGACAAGGCGCCGGAAGGCGCATGAGCGCCGTCGCCGGACACTGGCGCGTCGTGTTCGCGATCGCGGCGCTGTTCAATCTCGTCATTGGCGTGGGCCTGCTGTTTTTCGCCGACGCGCTGCTCCGGGCGCTCGGCATGGATGCGCCGACGAGCCCGCTTTTCGTGCAGCTTGCTGGCGGACTCATCGCAACATTTGGGCTCGCTTACGCGCTGGCGGCGCGCGACCCGATGCGCAATCGCGAGATCGTGCTGCTCGGCGCCATCGGCAAGGCGCCTGTACCGTTGCTGGTCTGGCTGAACGTTGCGGCGGGCCATGCGTCGCAGCGCATCTTCCTGCTCTCGCTGGGCGACCTCGTCTTCGCCGCGCTCTTCGTCGCGTTCCTGCTGCGAACGCGCGCCGTCTAGTCGGCGAGAAATCGGTCCACCGTCGCCTGATCGAACTCGAACAGCCAGCACTCGTGCAGGCGATCATCCTTGATCGCGTAGACCAGCACGCGATCCAACGTCGCGGTCATGTCGCCGCGCGTGAAGCTTTCCCGCGCGATCACGACGGCGCGTTCCGGCCCCGCCGCGACATCGAGGATCGACAGGAGTTTCCGCCCGGTTCGCGCGGACACCGCAGCGAGCGTCTTCAGCGCCGCCGCCTTGCCGACATGATCGCCGCTGAACGGGTTGGCGCCGCCATAGTGCAGCGTGAACTCATCGTGATAGCAGTCAAAGATCGCCGACAGGTCACCCGCCAACCACGCCGTCGCGTACCGCTGCGCAACCGCGCGATTGGCTTGCGTCTTGTCCGCGCTCACGATGCCCTCCTCGCGTTCGGCGTTTCATAGCACGGTTGCGCGGCATGCGGATAAGTTGCCCTAAGCCGCCACGCCTTCGGGCTCTTCGGCCTGACGCCGCCACAGATCCGCATACTCCCCGTCGCGCGCCACAAGCTGCGCGTGCGCGCCTTCTTCCACCACGCGGCCGTCCTTCAGCACGATGATCCGGTCGGCAGTGGCGATGGTGGAGAGCCGGTGCGCGACGACGATGGTGGTGCGCCCGCGCGAGGCCTCTTCCAGCGCGTCCTGCACTTCGCCTTCGGTGCGGCTGTCGAGCGAAGATGTCGCCTCGTCGAGCACGAGGATTTTCGGATCCTTCAGGATCACCCGGGCGATGCCGACGCGCTGCTTTTCGCCACCGGACAGTTTCAGACCACGCTCCCCGACGCGGGTCTCCCAGCCCAGCGGCAGCCGCGCAATGAACGCGCCGAGCTGCGCGCGCGCGGCGGCTTCATCCAGTTCGGCCTGCGACGCGTCGGGCCGGCCGTAGGCGATGTTGTACCGCAACGTGTCGTTGAACAGCACCACGTCCTGGGGGACGAGGCCCAGCGCTTCGCGGAGCGATGTCTGCGTCACGGTGCGCAGATCCTGCCCATCGACCAGCACCGCGCCCGCGGACGGGTCGTAGAACCGGAAGAGGAGCTTGAGCACGGTCGATTTGCCGGCGCCGCTGGGCCCGACAATGGCCGTCGTTTTTCCGGCGGGCGCGCGGAAGCTCACGTTCACGAGACCACCCTGGTCGCGGCCCTCGTGCGAGAACCCCACGGCCTCGAACACCACCTCGCCGTCGCGCGCTTTCAACACCACCGCATCGGGCGCATCAGCAACGTCGGGCTGTTCGTCCAGCAGGGCGAACATCTTCTCCATGTCGATGGAGGACTGCTTGATCTCGCGGTAGGCCATGCCGAGGATGTTCAGCGGCGCGTAGAGATTGAGCATGATCAGGATGATCGCCGTCACGTCGCCCGGCCCCATCCGTCCGTTGGTGGCGAGCCAGCCGGCGCCGACCACCATCGCGGCGAGCCCGACGTTCATGATCAGCGCCTGCGCCATGTTGAGCGCCACAAGCGAGGTGTTGGCGCGCACGGCGGCCTGGGCATAGCTCGACAGCGCGCCGTCGAACCGGTCGGACTCGCGCTTCTCTGCGGCGAACGCCTTCACCGTCTCGAAATTAAGCAGCGAATCCACCGCGCGGCCGGCGGCCTCGGTATCGCGGTCGTTCATTTCGCGGCGGTATTTCAATCGCCAGTTGGTGATCGCGAACGTGATCCACGCATAGACCGCCACGGTCGCCGCCGCGATCACCGCGAACATCGGGCCGTACTTCCATGACAGCACGCCCGCGGCGAGCGCGAGTTCGATGATGGTCGGGGCGATGTTGAAGCCGAGAAAGCGCAGCAGGAAGTCGATGGCGCGGATGCCACGCTCGATGATGCGGTAGACCGAGCCCGTGCGCTTGGACTGGTGGAAACGCACCGAGAGCGCATGCACGTGCGCAAACACCTGCGTGCCCGCGCGCCGTTGCGCCTCCTCGCTGACCGGCGAGAACAGCGCGTCGCGCAGCTGCGGCCCGGCGGTGGAGGCAAACCGAAGCGCCACCCAGAACGCCACGATGGCGAAGAACGCCGGCATCGCGCCCGCCGCGTCGCCCACCGCGAGCTTGTTGATGCCGCCCGCCAGCACGAGCGGCGCAAACACCGCGATCACCTTGGCCGCCAGCGTCAGCGCCAGCGCCACCCCGATCCGGAGCTTCACGCCCGGCGCGTCGAGGCCGCCGATGAGCCGCACGATGCGCCCGATGGCGACGGTGATGCTGGCGGTGTCGCTGCCTTGATCGGCGGGCATGTCGCGGCCGGGATCGCTGGTTGGTGTGGTGATGGCCGGTTCGGCGGGTGGTTTGGGGTGAGGTCGCATCTGCCAACGACAGGTAGGCCCGCCGCGCGGCGCCTGCAATGTGCCGCGAACGCAGGTAATAGTGCGCCCATGACACCGATTCAGTCCGTTTGCGTCTACTGCGGCTCCTCCAACACGACGCGCCCCGAATACCTCGATCTGGCGACCCGCGTCGGACAGACGCTGGCTGCGCGCGGCATGCGGATGATCTATGGCGGGGGCCGCGTGGGGCTCATGGGGCGTGCGGCCGAGGCCTGCCACAAGGGCGGCGGCCAGGTGCTGGGGATCATGCCGAAATTCCTTGGCCGCTGGGAGATCACCTACGAGGACGTCCCGCACGAGATGGTCGACACCATGCATGAGCGGAAGATCCGCATGTTCAACGAGAGCGATGCGTTTCTGGTGTTGCCGGGAGGCATAGGGACATTGGAAGAAGCCATCGAGATGCTCTCGTGGCGTCGGCTGGAATTGCACGCCAAGCCGATCGTGTTTCTCTGCGAGGACGGATTCTGGGATCCGCTTTTCACACTCCTGCAGCACACCATCGACACCAACCTGACGCCGCCGGCGTTCAACGATGTTCTGCTCAAGGCCGACACCGTCGATGGCGCGTTCGACCTGATGACCGCGCGCGCGGTGGCGTTGTGAGCGAGGCGCTTTCCCTCACCTTCCGCCAGCGGCTCGGCTGGGTGGCGCACGTATTCAAGGCGGCGACGCAGAACCATCACCCGGAACTGGAGCGCCTCTTCGCGCCGATGATCGCGAAGGATGCGACGATCGCGGATGTCGGCGCGCATGCCGGGCAGTTCTCCAAGATGTTCGCGCGGCTCGCGCCGGAAGGCCGCGTGTTTGCCTTCGAGCCGGCGCCCTATGCGCGCGCGGTACTGGCGCCGGCGCTGAGGTGGAACCGGTTCGACCGCGTGACGGTGGAGCCGTATGGCCTCTCCGATGCGCCGGGGCATTTCACGCTGTCGACGCCGCTGAAGCGCGGGCGGGCGGAAGTCGGCTACGGCCTCGCACACCTGGGTACTGACGACGATCCACGCCCGATGCGCACCGAGACGATCGAAGTGCGCACGCTCGACGGGTTCGTTGAAACGAAGAAACTGACACGGCTCGATTTCCTCAAGGCCGATGTCGAAGGCTGGGAGGCGCGAATGCTCGGCGGCGGGCAGAAGACGCTCGCCACGCTGAAACCGCTGCTGTTCCTGGAGATCGTCCAGTCGAGCCTGGCGCGGGCAAACTCGACGGCGGAGGACATTTTCACGATGCTGGCGCCGCTGGGCTACAGCGCGAGGAAACTCAACATCGATGTCACGCTGTCGCCCGTGACGGGATTCGCCGGCGACAGCGACTATTTGTTTGAAGCGTCGCGCTGACACCTAGCGCGGCGTGAGCTTCAGGATGCGACCGTCGTTGGTCGCGGCGTACACCGCGCCGTCCGGTCCTTCCGCCACGTCGCGGATACCGACGCCGAGTGCAATGCGTTCTTCCGCCGCCACGCGGTCCCCGTCGAAGACGAGCCGCACGACACCCTCGCTCTGCAGGCCGCCGATCAGCGCGTCGCCGCGCCACGCCGGGAACATCTTGCCCGAATGGAAGATCATGCCCGACGGCGCGATCACGGGGTCCCAGTAGTAGACCGGCTGTTCGAGCCCTTCACGCGCCGTGATGCCGTCGCCGATGGGCCGGCCGTTGTAGTCGATGCCGTACGTGATGATCGGCCAGCCGTAATTCTTGCCCGGTTGCGGCTGGTTGAGTTCGTCTCCGCCTTTGGGCCCGTGCTCGACCGTCCAGAGCGCGTTGGTTTCGGGACGCCACGCGGCCGCCTGCAGATTGCGGTGGCCCATGGACCAGACCTGCGCCGCGACACCGCCCTGCGCTGCAAACGGATTGTCGCGCGGCGCGCTGCCGTCGAGGTTGAGGCGCACGACCTTGCCGATGGTGGAGTCCGCGCGTTGCGCGTTGACGCGCGACTCTGCTTTCATGCGCTCACCGGTGGTGATGAACAGCATGTCGTTGGGCGCGAACACGATGCGCGAGCCGAAGTGGCCGGTGCTATCCCAGGCGGGCTCCTGCCGGAAGATGGTGCGCATCGCGCTGAGTGTCAGATTTTCGCCGCCGCGCGCGCGGCCGCACGACACGGCGGTGGCGTTCTTGCCGCCATCGCGTGGTTCGGCAAACGAGAGGCAGATCGTGAAGGTATTGGCGTCGAGCGCCTTCACCGCGACGTCGAGCAGCCCGCCCTGCCCGCGCGCATCGACCGCAGGCACGCCAGCGATTTCGGGGAGCGCGCGTCCATCGGCGGTGATCACGCGCAGCCGGCCCGGCCGTTCCGTCACGAGCAGGCGGCCATCCGGCAGCGCCTCCACGCCCCATGGGGTGGTGAGCCCGGTGGCGAACACCGTCGATTGCACCGAGGACGCCTGCGCCGGTTGCGGCGCGCGCGTCTGCCCGGGAAAGGCAGGCGTCTGGCCGACGCCGTTGGGCGCCCGTGTCTCAACTGGCGCCGGGGCGACGGCCACGGGATCGGCGCCGATGGCGGGTTCGCCGCCGCACGCCATCAGCGCCAGCACGGCGATGGAGAGGACCGAAGTTCGCATTGATGCATCCATGAGGGTGGCAACGCGCCAGTCGCGAAAGAGTTCTACAGCCCCGCGCCTTCCTCGAAGCCAAGCACGAGATTGAGATTCTGGACAGCCGCGCCGGCCGCGCCCTTGCCGAGATTGTCGAGCAGCGCCACGAGCCGCGCCTCGCCCTTCTCGGCGTTGCCGAACACGTGGAGCCTCATGCGATTGGTGCCGTTCAAGCCTTCCGGCGGCAATGTCTTCAGCGCGGCAGCTTCGGCGAGGGAAACGACCTCGACGAACTTCTCGCCTGCGTACGTGTCGGCGAGCGCAGCACGCACGGCGGACAGCGTCGGCGATCCCGGCAGCGCCCACAGCGGCAGCGGCACCTCCACGATCATGCCCTGCGCGTAACGGCCGACGGCAGGCGCGAACAGCGGCGCGTGCGTGAGCCCCGCGCGAAGCTGGATTTCCGGCACATGCTTGTGCGCAAGCGTCAGCGCGTAGATGCGGTACGGGACATCGGTGTGGTCCGCCGATGATCTGTCCTCGAACTCCGCGATCATCTGCTTGCCGCCGCCGGAATAGCCGGACACGGCGTTGATGGTGACGGGCCATGTCGCGGGCACAATGCCGGCCTCCACCAGCGGCTTCAGCAAGGCGATCGCGCCGGTGGAATAGCAGCCGGGATTGGAGACGCGCTTGCTGGCGGCGATCGCATCGCGAAACCCCGCTTCGGGAAACCCGTAGACCCAGCCCGGCGCCACGCGATGCGCGGTGGACGGATCGACAATGCGCACGCTGTCATTCTCGATCAGCGTGACGGCTTCCTTCGCGGCCTCATCTGGCAAGCACAGGATCACCGCGTCGGCGCTGTTCAGAAGTTCGGCGCGCGCACCCGCGTCCTTGCGGCGCGCGGGATCGATGGACACGATCTGGAGATCGCGGCGACCCGCCAGCCGCTCGCGGATTTGCAAACCGGTGGTGCCCGCTTCGCCGTCGATGAAAACCTTCGCCATCAGAATTGCGCCATCCGCCAGATTCCAAGGGTTTGATGCACGATGGCGCCGGGGAACTTCGCGTCGCCCTTCTTCGCCCACGTAAGATGCATTTCCGCGACGCGCGTGTCGTCGAGCTGAATCAGTACGTCGTCCTGATCGTCACGGCGCGCGATCAGCGTAAAGTCGCGGCCCGACAACAGGTGCGCGGGCGCCAGTTCGCGCAGGATCTGCGCCGTCAGCCGCTCGCGTTCCGTGCCGACCACATCGCGCCATCCCGGCGGCCAGTCGAAACTCATCACCACCTCCAAACAAAACGGGCGCCTCGGTTCCCCGAAGC
>JANNVF010000311.1:0-12318 GCA_031414315.1 Hyphomonadaceae bacterium
GAGACGCCGGTTCTCAGTCATTCCATTGCAAAGTCAGTCATCAGTTCGCTCGTGGGCGTACTGGTGCGCGACAGCAAGCTGTCGATGACGGACCCCGCGCCGGTAGCGGCATGGCAGGGCGCAAGCGATCCGCGCCGCGCCATTACCCTCGACAATCTCCTGCGCATGAACGCGGGCTTCGGCTTCGATGAGGGAAATGGCGCGAGCATGGCGACGCAGATCTGGTATAATGAACCGGACGCCGCGCGCGCGTCCGCCGCCGCTGTGCCGTCGTCGGCGATCGGCGCAGAGTGGGGTTACAGCAGCCGCAGCTACATGATTGCGTCGCGCATCGTCGCCGACGCCGTGGGTGGCACGCCACAGGCGATGCACGACTTCGCGCAGCGCGCGCTGTTCGATCCACTCGGCATGCATCACGTCACGATGGAGTTCGACGCCGTAGGCACGGCCATGGGGGCACACGCGATGTTCGCGACGCCGCGCGACTGGGCGCGGCTTGGCATGCTGTACCTGAATGATGGCGTCGTCGGAGGAACGCGTATTCTGCCCGAGGGATGGGTGCGGTACGCGACCACACCCACCGGTGATGCCGGCTATGGCGCGGGGTTCTGGCTCAACACCACTGATGCCAGCATTGATCCGTGGAACATGAAGTGGGGCATCCCGGGCGCGCCGCAGGATGCGTTCATGGCGCGCGGCTATCTCGGTCAGTATGTCGTTGTCGTGCCGTCAGCCAACCTCGTGGTCGCACGCTTCGGCGTGTCGCACGGGCGGAACTCCGAGATCGCCAGCGTGGGGCAGCTGGTACAAGACGTCATCGCTGCGACGTCGGCCGATCAGGCGGCCGCCCGGTAACGTCAATCGACGACGTAGGCGCCACCGTCAGTCTTGATGTCGGCAAACGGCCAGTCGGCGTCAAGCGAGGGCCCGCCCAAGCGCATCACCGGATGGTCCACGTCGCCGTCGTCGCCGGAGCGAACGAGGCGCACGCCGTCGTCCTCAAGCGTCGTTGCGAAAAATGCGCCGGCGAGAACCGCCTGGCGCGTGCCGGTCGCGTTCTGCTCAACGCGCACGTGCGCAACGCCGGACAGCGTCGCGACACGCCGCCATTGCATGGCGTCAACGTAGCGCCACGCGTCGAACGAGAGCGACACCACCACCTCGTCCATGCGCGCGATCTGACCAGTGCGCATGGAATACGTCGATCCGTCTTCGACGAGGATCACGGCGGGCGTCTCGTTGGCGCCGACGATGAAGAGATCGTCGCCGACGCCGTCGATGGCGAGGTCGTAGTCATCGCCGGGAATCCAGAAGAACGTGGTGGTGGGAGGAGCCACGACGATGGGCGCCGCCCGCACTTCGATGTCGTGAATGTCGAACTGGTCGGTCTGCGCTTCCATGTAGTCGATGACGGCCGGATCCATCGTTTCCGACACGTGCTCCAGATACGTATCCACGTCGCACCAGAACGTATCGTTCCAGGTGGGATCGTCGCCCAGGTCGTCGAGCACCACGCGGGACTGGGAATCGTCCACGTGCGCAAATAATGCGTCAAGCTCCGCCTCGCTGATCAGCGGCGGCGGGCGCTTGGGGTGGGCGTTGTCCGGCGCGGTGACGACCAGAAGGCCATCGTCGTTCATGCGCCAGTCGGCAAAGCTCGCACCCACATCCGCGTCTCCGGCCGACAGTGACGACGCATCGTGCAGCGCGTCGGCCAGGAACCAGAACGCCTGCGCGTCGGTGTCGCTGCTGAGGAAGCCGAACCCCGCAGTTTCGGCGAAGGCGCGCGCCTCAAGGGCATTGGCGCGGAGACGAAGGGCTCGGGTGATTCTCACAGCGGTCTCGTGGCTCGGGGTAAGGAGGAAAGTCTCGATGCAGGGAACGTGACGCGGCAGGGCCCAGAGCCCGGCCTCGCACGCTGCAAGTTGGGCGGTGTGATCGGTGTCGGCGAACGTCTCCGGGGTCCACGCTGCGTCGAACGGATCGATCGGGTCGCGCGCGCAGAGCAGCGTGTCGAACGCGTCCGCCAGCGCATCGTCGATCACGCTGACGGGATCGAACGCACGTACAACCGGGGGCGTGTCATTCAGCGCGGGCACGCTGTCGAGCAGCGCAGCAAGCATCGGCGCGGCGCCGAACGCGAGGTCGACCTCGACGCCGACACCTTCCCACGCGATCGCAACGGTGATCACCTCCGCCGGCGCCGCTTCGGGCGCGCCCACAAAGCAGAGGGCGAAAGCGCCAACGGCCAGCGCGGGCGGCGTGTCGTCTTCAGGCCGCGTCGGCGCCGGTGCGGCAGGCGCCTCCGCCGCGATTGGCGCGGAGAGCGCGAGCAGCGCGTGCAGATCGAACGGTGCGCAGGGCACGTCAACGGGGAGTTCGTCGTCGATGGCCGGAGAGATCTCCGGCGCCAACGCGGACGACAGATCGTCGATCGGCGGCGCGGCGAGCAGACCGGGCGCGGCTCCAAACGCCAGCAGCGGGAGCGGATCGACATCATCGATCTCGATGGCCGTCAACGACAGCAGCGCCGCCTGCGCCGGCGGGTCGAGGGCGATAACACTGAGCAGCGTGCCAAGTCCCGCCGTTGCGCCGATGGCCGGCAGCAGGTCGTCGTCTTCGAACGACAACAGCGCGGCTGCCTCGGGAACGATGGGCGCCGCCACGTCTGCAACTGCGCCCTGGACCAGCTCCAGTATGCCCGACGTGGCGCCGATGGCGAAGGCAGGCTCGATGTAGTCGATCTCGATGATGTTTGTTTCGATGGGCTCGGGCGTCGCTACTCCCACAACCAGCGGCGCCGCCACAGCCTCGCGATCCTCCGCGAACGCCAGTGCGACGACCATCTCGCCGGGCGCCGGCGCAAGCGTTGACGCTGCGGGCTGAGCGTCGTCGTCGTCCACCAGATCGAGCCAGGACACGTCGATCGGCGCAGCGACGGCGGGGATGGCGTCGGCAGGATCTGCGAAACGGCCCCGGAGCGGCATCGGCGTTTCGACGACCCACGCGGCGACGGGTGGTTCGTGCGCAGGTGCAAAATTCAAGTCTGGCCCGATGGGACGCGGTGTGGCGACCTCGGTCCAGCACAGCGTCTCGCCATCGGACAGGTCCACATTGGCGACATCGAGCAGGGACGCGGGCCCATCGGACCAGTCGCCATGGATCGTCGCGCGCAAGGCAGCGAGGCGCTTAAGAGCCGCCGACAGCCGCAGGCCCACGTCCGGTTCGCCCGGCGCGTCACCTTCGTGCGCACTGATCCCTTGCGGGCGTTGCATGGACCTTACCCGACCCTTCAAGCCGGTTACCAATACATGCTTTCGCCTAACGGCCCATGAAGTCGCCTTGTATACGCCTCGTTTATGTTTCTAACCGCCAAGTACATACTTGTTATCGGCCTGTAATTGTTGTGGTCAATGTTTGATAACCCCGAAGTTGTACCACTTCGGTACATTCAAGTTCTCAGGGGCTTTACTTGTACTGGCGCGGACTGGTCGATCGCTTCGTGAACGGCGTCTCCCATGGGGAAGCGCGGGCGATGGCGTTCGCGGCGCTGCTAGTGGACGGGTTCTCCCGCTCGGCCATGCGGGCGCGGACCATGAATACGCTGCGCAGCTTCCGGCTGGAGGCGCGGCCTTCGGCGGCGGAGTGGGCCGCGTCGATGGCGCTCGGCCTGCTGGGCCTGGCGACGCCGCTGGCGGCCTATCTGGTGTTCGATCGCATCGTGGTGCTCGCCAATCCGGCGGACGGCGCATGGACCCTGTCTCTGCTAATGCTGGGCGCCGGCGGTTTCGTGGTGGCCGAAGCAGGCGTGCGCTACGCGCGCGTCCATTTTGCCGATCGCGCCGAAACCCACCGGGACGCGCTGCGCTCCGGCAAGGCGATCGCCCGGCTCGCGGCGGCTGACCTCGACGGCGCCTTGGAGGACGGCGCGCCCGCGCGGGTCGCGCGGCTGGAGGCGGCGGCGGCGTTTGTGGAGCTGCAGACCGGGGGTTTGCGCCGTGCAGTGCTGGACCTGCCGTTCGCCATCGTCGCGTTTGCGGCGACGGCGTGGATCGGCGGTTGGGTGGCGCTGGCGCCGCTCGCCATGCTGTTTGCGGTGCTGACCATATTCGCGGTGTCCTCGGTGACGGCGGCGGACGCCGCGCGCATCCGTGACGCACACGACGCGCGCAGCGACGATTTCATCGCCGAGTGCGCGGCTCATCTCGCGGTTCTCAAGGGCGCGGCGATGGAGCCGTTCATGGCGCGCCGCATGGAGCAGTTGCTGGCCAGCGGCCGCGAACTCGAATGGCGCCGCATTCGCGCATCCGATCGCGCCGAGGACCTGAAGTCGCTGCTTGAGGCGGCGACGGTGCTGGCGGTCGCGGCGGTGGGCGGCGCGGTAGCGCTGCAAGGCGCCATCGGCGTCGGTGCGCTCGCGGCGTGCGTGCTGCTGGCGACCGGTGTGGTTGGCCCGGTGGTGCGGATCGCGGCGGCGGCGCAACGGGCGGCAGCGCTGGGACCGCAAGGTGACATCGAGGACCAGGAACACGACGCGCCGGTGCTCCGCGCGGCCAGCGCGCCGGC
The DNA here is from genome assembly GCA_031414315.1 of Hyphomonadaceae bacterium. Classification (GTDB taxonomy): domain Bacteria; phylum Pseudomonadota; class Alphaproteobacteria; order Caulobacterales; family Aquidulcibacteraceae; genus VFBF01. The sequence continues at coordinate 4,567 of JANNVF010000311.1, forward strand.
AGCGCTGCACGTGGACGCGGTTGTGCAAGGCGGCGCAGAACGCATCCAGTTCGACGCCGCGTTCGGCGCCACCGTTGCGTTCACGGCGCACGATGGCGCGACGATGTCATCGCTGCTGCGTGCACTCGCCGGTCTCGATCATCCGGCGGAAGGCGAGATTACGTTCGCGGGTGTCGCGGTATCGGCGTACCGCGAAGCGCATCCGGGCGCGGTGGCGCTGGTATCGCCGCGTGCGGCGCTGCTGTCGGGTACGATCCTGGAAAACCTGACGCTGTTCGGACAGGGCGCGACCGAGGCGGAGGCGCTGGCGGCGTGCGATGTGCTCGGATTGCGACCTGAAATCGATCGGCTGCCGCGCAAGCTCGACACCCAGGTCGGTGATGGCGTGGCCGATGGCTTGTCGGAGTCGCTGGCGCATCGGCTTTGCCTTGCGCGCGCCATTGCGCTGTCGCCGCGCATCCTTCTGCTGGAGGAGCCGCAGGCCCGGCTCGATCCCGCCGCCGACCGCATCCTCATCGCCGGCCTCGCCTCGCTGCGCGGGCGCATGACCATGATCATTTCCACCAGCCGCCCGTCGTACCTGGCGCTCGCTGACCGCGCCTACACTGTCGACTGCGGCCGCTTCGAGCCGTTGGGGCTCACCACGACTCCGCGTCGTGCGGTCCCGGCAGTCGCTCGGCGCGCGGGCAGGGCATGATCCGCGCGCGGTTTATCGCCGACGCGGCGTCGCTGCCGCCGGGCAGTGCACGCGGTGGCGTCAACGCCGTGCACGCGCGCATCGCGCAGCTCGCGTCCGCGCTCCGCGCGCCGCGCCCTGCGTCGATGGACGGCGGTCGCAGATCGTTTCTCTCGCTCATCGGCTTCACGCTGCTGATCAACGTGGTCGGGCTGGTGGCGCCGGTCGTGACGCTGGCGGTGTTCGACTACGTGGTGCGCGACGGCGCCGCCCTGACGCTGGCGTGTCTGTGCGCTACCGGTGGTCTGGCGATTGTGTACGAGCTGAACCTGCGGCGCAGACGCGGTGAACTCGCCGCCGACATCGGCGTGCGGATCGCCGCGTCGCTGGCGACGGGCTTTTTTGGGGCACTCATGGCGCGCGACGTGCGCGACAACGCCGCGCTCACGACCTCGGCGGACATCGCGCGATTTCGCGCGCTGCGGCAGGTACGGACGGTGCTGACGGGCCCGGCGGTGGGCGCGATGCTGGATGCGCCGTTCACTGCGGCGTTGACGATCGCGCTGTTCGTGTTCGGTGGGCCGTTGGGTTTTGTGCCACTCGCCGCGATCGCGGCGCATGCGCTGGCGGCGCGGCTGCTGCGGCCGTTTGCGCGCCAGACCGCGCAGCACGGCGCGCGGGCGCGTGAACGACTGCGCGTGGCGCTGGCGGAGTCCGCGAGCAAGCGCGAGACGCTGGATGAAATCGGCATGTGCGCCCCGTGGGCGGCGCGCATCGAGGTGCTGGCGGTGGAATCGGCGACGCGGCGAGGTCGCGAAAGCGTGGCCGATGCGGCGCTCGACGCGACCGCGCACGCGATCACGGCGCTGGCGGTGATCGGCGCGCTGTGGATCGGCGCGAGCCGGGTGATGGGCGGCGCGATGAGCATCGGCGCCGTGATTGCCGCGATGATGGTCGTCTGGCGCTGCGTGACGCCCATGGAGGCAGTGTTCCGGTCATGGACGCACGTGCGCACGGCGTCGATGACGATGCGGGACGCCAGGCGCCACCGCGCGCGGGTTGCGCGTGCGACGCATCTGGCAGTGCATGCGCTGAAGGGTGGCATCGTGGTGCGCGGGATTGTAGTGCGCCCGGAGACCGGGGCGCCACCCGCGCTGCGCGGTGTGAGCTTCGATGTGGCGGCCGGCGAGATCGTGGCGATCTGTGGAATTGCGGGATCGGGCAAGTCCACGCTGTTGTCGACGATCCTTGGGCTGCACACACCGGAGTCCGGCACGGTGGCGATCGACGGGCGCGATCTGCGCGGCGTGGAGCCCACCGACTACCGCACGCAGGTGGCGTACGCGCCGCAACGAACGACGCTGTTTCACGGCACGGTGGCGCAGAATATCCGGCTGTTGGCGCCAGCGGCCGACGAAGCGGCGATGACCACTGCGCTCGCTCGCGCCGGTGTGATACTGCCGCACCCCCAATTGCCCGATGGCGTGGAGACCCGGCTGAAGAGCGGCGGCGGCGGGCAGGTGGATGAAAGCCTGCGGGTGAAGATCATGCTGGCCGGGCTCTACGCGAAGAATGCGCGTCTGCTGCTGCTGGATGATCCGGGCGCGTTCCTCGATCGCGACGGCGACCGTGCGTTCCTGAAGACGCTGCACGACCTGCGCGGCCGCGCCACGGTGCTGCTGGTCACCAACCGCCCCAGCCACATGCGTGTCTGCGACCGCATCATCCGGCTGGAGCACGGCATGGTGATGACGGATGGGACGGTGGAGCGGGTGCTGGGGCGCTAGGCTATTCGATGATGTCGGCGCGCACGGTGTGCGCGGCGCGCCAGAAGTGGAGCGCAGCCAGCGCCTGGGGAATGAGCAGCGCGGCGAGACCCCAGCGCAGTGAATCCGCGCCGACCGTGGGCGCGAGGCCGTCGCTGACGAGGCCCACGATCAACGGCCCGAGACCGAGACCGACCAGTGTGGCGGTGATGCTCTGCATTGCCGCTGCGCGGGCGCGGGCGTCCGGTGGGGCCATGCGCTGCAACAGCGCATAGCCCGGCGCCAGCGTGAGTGAGCGCAGGAACGCTTCGGCCGGTGAAGTGAGGAACAACAACGCCACCACCGGCGCAAACGCGCCGGCAAGTCCGAACGGTATTACCGCGACAAGCGCGATCGCCGGCAACCACGCGAGCCAGCGTGTGTCGCGCCGCGACAGTTGATCACCAAGCTGGCCGCCGAGCCAGGTGGCGATCAGCGCAGCCACGGCGCCGATCGTTGCGAACACCGCGCCGACCTGGCCCGGAGTCCAGTGGAAATACCGCACCACGAACACGATGCCCCAGGCCAGCGCGCCATAGGACGTCGTCGAACCCCAGGCGCCGGCGAGCATCAGGTGCCGGAAGGCGGGCTTGCGCAGCAGCGCGCGAAATCCGGCGTCCTCCGCGACGCCGGGGGCGCGGGGGAGTGCGCGGCGCGGCGGTTCCGGCAACGCGAACAGGACAAGCAGGGCGACCGCAAAGCTCGCACCGCCGAGAACGAAGAACGCGGTGCGCCATCCGTAAGCGTCCGCCAGTGGCCCGCCGATGAAGCCTGCGGCGGCGAGGCCGAGCGGAACGCCCATGGCGTAGAGGCCAAGCGCCCGCCCACGTCGCTCCGGCGTCACGTAGTCGGAGATCAACGATTGCGAGCAGGGATTGCAGCCCGCTTCGGCCACGCTCATCGTCATCCGCGCAATGGCCAGTTGCAAGAAATTGGTCGCGAAGCCCGCAGCGCCCGTCAGCGCGCCCCAGCCGATTGCGCAGACCGCGAGAATGCGCACCCGATGCCAGCGGTCGGCCATCCATGCGATCGGCATGGCGGCGGCGGAATAGAGGACCGCGAACAAGGGGCCCGTCAGCAGGCCGAGCTGCGTATCCGAGAGTTTCAGCTCCACGCGGATCGGCTCCGCGACGATCGCCAGCAACTGGCGGTCGAGCATGTTGAGCGACCAGCACGCGGTCAGCACGACCAGCACGAACATTGTGCGCGCCTGCGACATCTCCTGCGCGGGCGCGGGTGCGCTTGTCGCGCCAGCTATGGTCATGCGTTGATCCCTCCGGTGGCGCGCGAAATCTGACTGCCCCGCTGCGCGCAGCTGACTGTTTCATCGGCGACGATGGACGACAAGCGCTGCCGCTGCGGACGGCGCCAAACAAAAGCGGCCCCGGTCTTCACCGGAGCCGCTCGATTGTGCAGGGAAGGGGAGCGCCTACGCCGCGCCCATCACCGCCTTCACTTCCAGGAAGTCCTCGAAGCCGAACTCGCCCCACTCGCGGCCGTTGCCGGACTGCTTGTAGCCGCCGAACGGCGCGTTGAAGTCGGCGCCGGCGCCGTTGAGGTGCACGTTGCCGGTGCGCAGCTTGTTGGCGACCTTCTTGGCGTGCTCGGGTTCGCCGGAGACGTAGCCGGAGAGGCCGTACACGGTGTCGTTGGCCATGCGCACGGCCTCTTCTTCCGTGTCGTACGGCAGGATCGCCAGCACCGGCCCGAAGATTTCCTCGCGCGCGATGGTCATGTCGTTGGTGACGTTGGCGAACACGGTCGGGCGCACGTAGTAGCCGCGGTTCACGCCGGGCGGGCGCCCGACGCCGCCTGTAACGAGCGTCGCGCCTTCGTCGATGCCCTTCTGGATCAGCGCCTGGACCTTCTGGAACTGGTTGGCGTTGGAGAGGGGGCCCATCGGGCGGCCATCCGGCAACGGGCCGACGGTGACCGCTTCGGCCGTGGCCTTGGCGATGGCGGCGGCCTGATCGTGGAACTTGCGCGGCACGAACATACGCGACGGCGCGTTGCAGCTCTGACCGCTGTTCACGGTCATGTGGGCCATGCCGCCCGACACCGCTTCCTGCAGGTTGGCGTCCTCCAGGATGATGTTGGCGCTCTTGCCACCCAGTTCCTGCGACACGCGCTTCACGGTATCGGCCGCAGCCTTCGCCACCAGCACGCCGGCGCGGGTGGAGCCGGTGAAGCTCATCATGTCCACGCCCGGGTGACGCGACATGGCTTCGCCGACGCCGGGGCCATCGCCGTTGATCAGGTTGAACACGCCTTTCGGCAGGCCCGCCTCATGGATGATCTCTGCGAACAGCATCGCGTTCAACGGCGCCATTTCCGACGGCTTGAGGATCATCGTGCAGCCGGCGGCGATCGCGGGCGCGACCTTGCAGGCGATCTGGTTGATCGGCCAGTTCCACGGCGTGATGAAACCGCACACGCCCACCGGCTCGTAGCGGATCTGCGTGGTGCCGCGCATTTCCTCGAACTTGTAATCCTTCAGCACGGCTGCGGTGTTGGCAAAGTGGCCGAGGCCGGCGGGCGCCTGCGCGGCCTTCGCAAGCCAGAGCGGCGCGCCCATTTCCGAGCTGATCGCTTCGGCGATCTCGCCCATGCGGCGCTGGTAGATTTCGATGATCTTGCCGAGATAGCCGAGGCGCTCCTCGCGGGTGGAGAACTGCCACGTCTCGAACGCGGCCTGCGCGGCCTTCACGGCCTTGTCCACGTCAGCGGCGCCGCCGAGCGAGATGCGCGCGATCGGCTCTTCGGTGGACGGGTTGATGACGTCGTGGGTTCGCGCCGCCACGGGAGCGACCCATTGGCCGTCGATGTAGAAATTCAGGTGCTCGCGCATGGTTTTCCTCCGGCTGTTCTGAAGAAACATAGCGGTGGAAGTGTCCGCCGGGAAGCGTGCGCTGACGCAATCATTGTTCACGTCAGGGAAGGCCGGTGACGAGGACCGCTCCCTTTCGCGCTGACGCCTGATTTGCTACCGCGCCTGCTCAGCGAGGTTTTCCATGCAGTACCGTCCCCTTGGCCGCACCGATGTGCGGGTCTCTTCCGTCTGCCTTGGCACAATGACCTGGGGCCAGCAGAACACCGAGGCCGATGGCCACGCCCAGCTCGATCTCGCGCGCGACCGCGGGATCAACTTCATCGATACGGCGGAAATGTATGCGGTGCCGCCGAAGCCGGAGACGCAAGGGTCGACGGAACGGATCATCGGCACGTGGCTGAAGGCGCGGGGTGGGCGCGACAAGGTGGTGGTCGCCACCAAGATCGCCGGCCGCAGCCCGATGACGTGGACGCGGGCCGGTGGTGTCTCCGGCAATGACGGCCCGCTCGACGGCGGGCTGACCCGCCAGACGCGCCAGCAGATCGACTACGCGGTGGGCGCAAGCCTGAAGCGCCTGCAGACCGACTACATCGATCTCTACCAGCTGCACTGGGCCGATCGCCCGTTCGGCGGCTTCGGCTTCCAGACGTACCGCGACTACGAGGGCGAATGGCTGGCGTTCGAGGACATCCTTGAATCGCTCGACGCCCACGTGAAGGCCGGCCGGATCCGTAACATCGGCGTGTCCAACGAAAGCGCCTGGGGCGTGATGCGGTTCGTCGCGGAAGCCGACAAGCGCGGGCTGCCGCGGATGGCGTCGATCCAGAACGCCTACAGCCTGGTCAACCGGTCTTTCGAAACCGGCGGCCTCGCCGAGATCGCCATGCGCGAGCAGGTCGGTCTGCTGGCGTATTCGCCACTGGGGCAGGGCTACCTGACCGGCAAATACCAGAACGGCGCCATGCCGGAAGGCTCGCGCAAGAAGCTGTTCCAGCGGCTCAACCGCTACGAAGGACCGGGCGCCGCCGAGGCCATCGACGGCTATGTCGCGCTGGCCGCCGAACTCGGCATGGACTCCGCGCATCTCGCGCTGAGTTTCGTGCACGCGCAGCCGTGGGTGACGGCGACGATCATTGGCGCGACCACGATGGCGCAACTGGAGACGGATCTCTCGGCGTTCGACGTGACATGGACCGACGAGTTGCAGAAGCGCGTGGATGCGCTGCACAAGGTACACCCCAACCCTTGCCCGTAGGCGAAAGTTGATCCCTGGAACGCGAAATTGTTGTTGCGATTTCGCAATGAACGCGTAACGATGCCTGTGGGTAACTGTTGGGGGACGGCATGAAGCGCTCATTGCGTTTGTCGACTGTTTGTATTCTGGCGCTGGCGACGTGCAGCCTAGCGGCTGGAGCTTTCGCCGAAGACAAGTTTGGATTTAGAGAGGCCCGCAACGAGTGCCTTTCGTCGAACTACGCGCCGATTACGCGTTCGAGCAACGACACCACAACCGCACTTGATCCGGTTGCTCAGAGCCTTCGTCGATCGCGCGCTTGCCGGTCCTTCTACCTTCGCGCAGCCGGCGCCGCATCGTGGGCCGATGCCGGTGAGTCAGCTCTATCCGGGTCGGGAGCGCTTGGCCTTCTCGCGTCGGGCGGTCGGGCTGCGGCTACGACCAACACGTATCTTGCCGCCTTCACCCTGGCGCCGGTTGTGTTTCGCGATGTGACGCGGCAGGAACCGCAAGCGGCGCTGGCTTTCCAGGCGGCGGAAGCGGTGCGACTCACACAGTGTCACGCTGCGACGCTCAAGCTTCGGTTCGATGCCATTCAGGCCGACGTACTGCCGAGCACGTCGACCGACTCTCTTGACGCGGTGACGACGGATGCAGTCAAGAAACTCGGCTCTCTGCAGGCATTGGTGGTCGCGCGGCGCGCGCAACTCCTTTCAGACGCGCAACGGAAAGCACAAACGGCGGCCGCATCTACGACGGCGCGGACGCCCGCTGCGCCAACCATAGCGCCCTCGACTACTGTCGCCACGCCAGCCGCCGCTCCGGTGGCTGAACCCACGTTTGCGGATCTGGCGCGGCAGGACGCCTATCTTCGAGAGCTTGCCGCCGTGGCGCAACGCCTGGACAATGCCATCATGGCGGCTGACGATCTTGCGGCCCGGTTCCGGTCTGAGCGGAATGGCGGTTTCGATAATCGCCTTGCTCAATACGTCGGCGGACGTCTCGATATGGTCAATCAGCTCTGGTCCTCGCAGGCCCGGAACTTAGTGCCCACGCCGGAATCGAGCCTACGAAACGTGCTCGCGGCGCCGCTGAGCCTGTCGGCGCAACTGATTGCCGGCAAGAAACAGGAGCCGCAGAATGCGGACGCGGTCGCGCGCGCCACCTATGATTTCTCGTCGTCTCGCGTTCCGCTGGGCATTCGGTC
>JANNVF010000312.1:0-2572 GCA_031414315.1 Hyphomonadaceae bacterium
CGCCGAGGCCGACGACTGCGCCCAGCACCATGAACGCGGCGAGGCACACGCCTCGGATCTCGTTGGGGACGAGAACGGCTACGGCTGTGGCGGTGACGAGCCCCGTGATCGACCCGCAGGTCAGGAAGAGCGCAAGCATCCATGCAAAGCCGGTCGCGTCCGGCATCAACGGAAATGCGGCGCCTGGAATCGACAGCACTGCGGCGATCACGCCGCCGAGAAGAATGCCTCCCTTGATGCGTGACTTGTGTCCCGCATCGGCGAGCACGCCGCCGAGCAGAGAGCCGAGGACGCCGGATGCAAGAATGGTAAGGCCCATCCATCCGGCGAACTCCTCGGGCGTTAGACCATAGTTGCGCGACAGAACAGGCGCGGCCCAGATCGCCGCCGCCGTGTCAGCCATCACCACAGATACCTGGCCGATGAAGAGGGGCGCGAGCAACGCGCGCCTTTGCCAGATCGCGCCGAGCGCAGGTCCGAGCGAGGCATGCACGGTCTCTCCCACCTCCTGGCGCGCTGGCTCGCGCATGAGCAAGAGAGGCGCGAGTAAGACCATGCTGGCGGCCGCGAAGGCCAGATGCATGCCGCGCCAGGGCGCGAGACCGGCGATGAACGGAGCATCTTGAAGTGCGCCCAAGATGGCGCCGCCGAAGGCGAAGGCGGCCGCAGCGCCGGCCATGTTGCCCAGCGAGAGCAGCAGCAACGAGCGGCCGCGATGTTCGGGGACGCTCAAATCTGCGGCAATCGAGATTGCCACAGGGATGGCGCACATCGCGCCGATGCCGGCCAACATACGCGCGAAGAATAGGCCGTAGAATTCACTGACGAACGCGGTTGCGATTGTACCGATCGTCCAGGTGAGCCCAAGCACAAGCAGAAGGCGTTTGCGGTTCCCGCGATCCGTGATGCGGCCAAGCGGCAACGAGAGCAAGGCGATAGGGATTGAAGCGGCGAGACCCTGAACCAGGCTGAGCTGAAAATCGGTGAGCTGGAGATCGCCCTTCACGATTTCCTGCACTGGGCTGAACACGCCGCGCATTGCCGACGCACTGAGAATGGTGAAGCCGAGCGTCAGCAGGCCCGCCAACATCGCGCCTGCACTCGCGCGCGCGGGCGCAACGGCAACATCCATCTCCCGAACTGTCATTCCGCCGGGTTCGCCTTGAGCAGGTCTCCGATGGCGGTGTCGAAATGTGCGGCCATGGCCGCGGCAGCGGCTTCCGCATCGCCGGCGGCGATGGCGCGCGCGACAGCGCGGTGGCGATCGAGCATAAGCTTCTTCTGCTTCTTGGCGGGCCGCGTGCGCCATGCGGTCGGCACCGCGACTTCCATGAGCGGAGTGAACGACGCGACGATCTGCATGAAGAGGACGTTGTGGCTGGCCCGCGCGATGGCTCGGTGGAACGCAATATCGTGCTCGGTCACGCGAGCCATGTCATCGCCGTCGCGCGCCATGGCCTCGGCAAGATCAAGGATCTCCCGCGCTTCCTCTTCCGTGCGTGAGATCGCGGCCAGCGCGGCCGTGCGTTGTTCGATGGTGCGGCGGACGTCCCACACGTCGGGTACGCTGATCTGCGCCGTCGAGACGGCGTGTTCGAGCGACGCCGCAATCACCGAGCCGTCGAGGGCGCCGACGCGCGGCTTGCGGCCGTTGCCGACGTCGATGAGCCTGAGCGCCGCCAGAGCGCCGAACGCTTCGCGCATCACCGCGCGGCTGACGCCGAGTGCTGCGGCGAAGTGCGCCTCGCCAGGCAGTGTGTCGCCGACCCGAAGGCGATGATCCTTGATGTGCGCGTTGATTGCCTGCATCGCCGTGTGGACAAGCGAGGCGCTGTCGGGCGCGCGGCGGATCGGGGTGACGGAGGCGCTCATGCCGCGAGTGCCGGCGAAGCGCGGAAGCTCGATGGGGAAACGCCGTATCGCCGGCCAAACGCACGCGAAAAGCTCGCGTTGTTGAGATAGCCGTTCTCGTAGCCGATTGAGGACACCGGCAGGTCGGTCGTTAGGAGCATCAGGCTGGCCTGGCTTAGCCGACGCTCGGCGATGGCTTCGGCGATGGTGCAGCCGAACATGTCGCGGAAACCGCGCGTCAGCTTGGCGCGATTGAGACCGCAGGCGCGCGCGATGCGATCGAGCGTGAGTTTCTGGCCCCAACATTCGTCGATAAGACGGCGCGCTGCCGCAACGCGCCGGGCATCGTCCAGCGAGATGACGCCTTCGCCGGTGATCAGGACGAGATCTCCCGCGCTCTGCGCGCGGATGGTTTCGCAGAGCAACTCGATGCTCTTGCCGAGGCGATAGAGCTTCAGCGTCTCGCCGGTCAGCGCACTCCCCCCAATGGCCAGGATTATGGCGCGCAGACAGGAGGGCAAGTGGTAGGCGACCTGTTGCGAGGCGGGCTCGCCGCCCACCCGCGTAAAGGCGGCGGTCTGGATGACCAGCAGCAGGCGCGCGTCGTCTTCTTCCTTGGGCGCCAGCGGGGCGAGGGTGAGGCGGGCGCCTTCGAGGTCGAAGGCCAAAGTCATCGGCTGAGGCGGGAGCGGCGCCGCGGCGTCAGTTCCGCAGAGCAGCA